>DASYJZ010000411.1:0-9871 GCA_035995965.1 Longimicrobium sp.
ACGCCGTCTTCACCACGCACCTGGAGCACCTGCGCCGCGAGGTGGCATCGCTGGGGCCGGCGGCGGGGAGCTGACCGGCCAATCTTCCCCGATTCGCGGCGGCCGAGATCCCTCGGCCGCCGCGTTTTTTTTCATCCGCAGTCCTCCCGCGAGAGACACCTTGCAAACGAGTCCCGCGCCGGGGGTTTCGGCGCGGGTCTCTGTTCGTTGTCGCCAATCAGGCGGCCGGTTCACGCACGTGGGGGCCGCGTCGGGATTGCCGCGGCGTCGGCCTCACCACCCATTCCCGGTCCCGATGGGGTGTTCGCGGGAGGAGCCCCTTGACATCTATGGTACGGTGTACCACCTTTGAAAGGCGGGAGAGATGGCGGAACGGGCACTCGAGTTCGTCTACACGGCGCTGTTCGAACGCACCCGCAAGTCACTCCTCGCCGACGAGGAGATGAAGGTCGTCGAGGACGAGCTGCTCGCGGACCCCGACCGAGGCGTGCTGATGCGCGGCACCGGGGGCGTGCGCAAGCTCCGGGCGGCGCAGGGGAACCGCGGCAAGAGCGGAAGCGCCCGGGTGGTGTACCTGCACATCGCCGAGCGGGAGACGGTGTATTTCCTGGTCGCATTCGGAAAGAACGTGCAGGGCAACCTCACCGCCGAGCAGTGCAGGACGATGCGGCAGATCGTAGCGATGATCCGGGAGGAGCCATGGCCGGCAAGAACGCGAGCGTGGACATGAACGAGCGCAACGACGACGCGATCGAGGTAACCGACGCCAACTTCGGCGAGCTGCTCATCCAGAGCCTTGGCGAGGCGCTGGCCATCGAGCGCGGCGAGGCGGAGGCGCCGCGCCGCGTGCGCCGCGTGGCGACCGTCCGCGACGCGAAGGTCCAGCCGCCGCGCGGGTACGACGCGAGGGCGGTCCAGGTCGTCCGCGAGCGCCTGGGGCTCTCACAGGCCGTGTTCGCCCGCGTGCTCAACTCGAGCCCGGAGACGGTGAAGGCCTGGGAGCAAGGGAAGCGTACGCCCGATGGAATCGCCCTCGCGCTCCTGCAGGTGGCCGACGAACATCCGCAGGCGCTGCTGAGCCGCGTGCGCACGAAGGAGCGGAAGCGCGCCTGAGGCTCCTCCTCACGAGGCCGTGAGCCGAAGGGCCGCCCCCGTTCCCGAGGGCGGCCCTTCGTGCGTCCTTCAGCCGAGCGTCCGCGTCACTTGATGAAGAGCATGTCGCGGTACGTGGGGAGCGGCCAGTAGTCGTCGGGGACGAGCTTCTCCAGGCGGTCCACGGCGTTGCGGACGGCGGCCATCGCGGGGATGACGTGGTCGCGCATGTGGTAGCTCTTCGCCTTCACGTCGTCGCCGCCGAGCTCGCGGTTCTGGCGCACCAGCTCGTCGAGCCCGGTGCGCAGCTCGTCGACCACCGCGTTCACCTGGCGCACCGTCTCCACCACGCCGCTGCTGGCCAGGTCCAGCGACTTGCCGCGGTCGGCCGCGGCCAGCAGGTCGTTCAGGTAGCGCACCGCCGCCGGCAGGATCATGGTGCTGGCGATGTGCTCGGCCGTCTCGCCCTCGATGTTCACGGTCTTGAAGTACTGGTCGTACACCACCTCGATGCGGCTCTCCAGCTCGCGGTGGCTCAGCACGCCGTACTTCTCGAACATCCCCGCGTTCTTGGGGCTGTCGAAGGTCTCCAGCGCGTCGAGGGTGGTCTTGAAGTTCAGCAGGCCGCGGCGCTCCGCCTCTTCCTGCCACTCGTCGCTGTAGCCGTCGCCGTTGAAGACGATGCGCTTCACCCGCCGGATCTCGCTCGCGATCAGCCGGCTCAGCGCCGACTCGAAGCTGGCGCCTTCCTTCAGCTCCTCCTCCAGCAGCGTGCACAGCTCGTCGAGCGACTCGGCCATGATGGTGTTCAGCACCGTGGCCGGGAAGGAGATGCTCTGCGACGAGCCCAGCGCCCGGAACTCGAACTTGTTGCCGGTGAAGGCGAACGGGCTGGTGCGGTTGCGGTCGCCCGCGTGCTGGGGAAGCGGCGGCAGCGACGGCACGCCCAGCCCCAGCAGCCCGCCCTCCTTGCTGCTCGCGGCCGTCCCCTTCTGCTCGATCTGCTCGAATACGTCGGTGAGCTGGTCGCCCAGGAAGATGGAGATGATGGCCGGCGGCGCCTCGTTGGCCCCCAGGCGGTGGTCGTTCCCCGCGAAGGCGACGGACGCGCGGATCAGGTCCTGGTGCTTGTCCACCGCGCGCAGCACGGCGGTGCAGAAGAACAGGAACTGCATGTTGTCGTGCGGCGTGTCGCCCGGCTCCAGCAGGTTGCCGTGCTCGGTGCCGAGCGACCAGTTCAGGTGCTTGCCGCTCCCGTTCACCCCCGCGAAGGGCTTCTCGGCCAGCAGGCAGGCCATCCCGTACTTCCTCGCCACGCGCCGCAGCGCGAGCATGGTGAGCTGCTGGTGGTCGGCCGCCAGGTTGGCGTTCTCGTAGATCGGCGCCATCTCGAACTGCCCCGGCGCCACCTCGTTGTGCCGCGTCTTCACCGGCACCCCCAGCTTGTAGAGCTCGCGCTCCACCTCCATCATGAACGCCAGCACCCGGTCGGGGATGGAGCCGAAGTAGTGGTCTTCCAGCTCCTGCCCGCGCGGCGGCTTGGCGCCGAAGAGGGTGCGCCCGGTGGTCACCAGGTCGGGCCGGCGGTAGAAGAACTCCTGGTCCACCAGGAAGAACTCCTGCTCGGGCCCCAGCGTGGCGTTCACCCGCCCCGCCTCGACCCCGAACAGCGCCAGCGCCCGCCGCGCCTGCCGGTCGAGCGCGCCGATGGAGCGCAGCAGCGGGATCTTCACGTCCAGCGCGTCGCCGGTCCAGCTGGCGAAGGCGGTGGGGATGGAGAGGTAGCACCCCGCCGGGCTCTCCACGATGAAGGCCGGGCTGGTGGGGTCCCACGCGGTGTAGCCGCGGGCCTCGAAGGTCGCGCGCAGCCCGCCCGAGGGGAAGCTCGACGCGTCGGGCTCGCCCTGGATCAGCTCCTTCCCCGCGAACTCGGCCATCGCCCCGCCGCCGGCGTTGGGGGTGATGAACGAGTCGTGCTTCTCGGCGGTGCTCCCGGTGAGCGGCTGGAACCAGTGGGTGAAGTGGCTGGCGCCGCGCTCGACCGCCCACTCCTTCATGGCCAGCGCCACGGCGTCGGCGGCCGCGGGGTCGAGCGGCTCGCCGCGGTTCACGGTGCGCTGCAGCGCCTTGTATACCTGCTTGGGGAGGCGGGCGCGCATCTCGGCGAGCCCGAAGGTGTTCTCCCCGAAGATCGACTCGATGTCGAACGAGAGGTTCTCCTGGTGGTCGCCGCCGTTGCGTCCGTCGGGGTCCCACCCCTTGGCGGCCGCGAGGGCGTCGAAGCGTGCGCTGGGCTTGGGCATCGGTGGCTTCCCGGGTGATGGAGGGTGAAGAGTGAGCGTCGGCGAACGGCTCAGGCGCCCGCGGCGTCGCCGGGGGCGCGCGGCT
Source organism: Longimicrobium sp. (assembly GCA_035995965.1). Classification (GTDB taxonomy): domain Bacteria; phylum Gemmatimonadota; class Gemmatimonadetes; order Longimicrobiales; family Longimicrobiaceae; genus Longimicrobium. The sequence continues at coordinate 3,481 of DASYJZ010000411.1, forward strand.
GCACGGCGAGCGCGAAAGTCTCCTTGATGGTGCTCAGCACGATGCTGGTGGTGGTCCACTGCACCCCCGGCCAGCTCTGGATCTCGGCCAGCAGCGCCTCGAGCGTGGAGGTGCTGTCGGTGCGGATCTTCAGCACGTGCGAGCCCTGGCCGGTGATGGAGTGGCACTCCAGCACCTCGGGGTGCTCGGCCACGCGCCGGCGGAACTCGGGATAGTACTGCGACCCCGCGATGCCGGTGAAGATGAAGGCGCTGACGTCCTTCCCCAGCAGCTTGGGGTCGAGCACGGCGGTGAAGCGGCGGATGATCCCGCGCTCCTCGAGCTTGCGCACCCGCTCCCCCACCGCGGGCGACGACAGCCCCACCGCCACCGCCAGGTCGTGCTGCGAGGTGCGCCCGTGCTCCTGGAGCATCTCCAGCAGCCTCAGGTCGATCTCGTCAGGTCGCAAGCCGCTGGTCACTTTATCTTTTTAGCTGGTTGAGCGCTTCCGGTTAATTTTGGAAGGATAACACGCGGAGTCGCCGCATGCAAGGGGCGTGGCTGCGGACGGCCGGAACGGCAATCTCACGCAAGACGCAGAGGCGCGGAGGAGAACGCTGCCTCCTCCGCGTCTGCGCGGGCTCTGCTTGGGCTTGTTTTTTTCTTGGACTTTACTTGGGGACGTTGTCGCGGGGGGCCATCCAGGTGTGGGGGTGGTGCCAGGCGTTCCACCACCGCCGCTTGGGGCAGGAGTAGCGCTCCATCATCACCCCGCGCCGCTTCTCCACGTGCTCCGGGTGCATGGGGTGGGTGCAGCCGCAGTACACCAGGTGATGGTCTGCCGGCTGGGGACGCGGCTGCGCGGCGCTCGTCGCGCCGCCGAGCTGTGCTTCGGCACTGTCCTGCTTCATCGGCCCTCCGGTGATGGGGGTGCCCGCGGTGGTGACCGTCGCACAATGTAGCACGTGAGCGGCTGATTTCTCAGACAATCGTTTGCGGCACGCGTCAGCGTGGGCGGAGCGGCACCGCGAGCACCACCTCGCCCCAGGCGAGCTGGAGCACGGCGCCGTCCTTCGTCGCCACCGGGAAGGCGAAGGAGAGCGTTTCGGTGTACGGTCCGCGCGCCGGGCGGACGGGGATGCGGAGCGCGTCCTTCTCCGCGCCGGGATAGGGGACGTGGTAGGCGTCGGCGTCGCGGCTGAAGATCAGCGTCCAGTCGCCGGCGGCGCGCGGGATCATCCACAGGGTGTAGGCGCCCTTCGGCAGCACCGCGCGGCCGATGGCGAGTTCGCGGGTGGTCTCCAGCCGCGTGCCCTCGTCCGCCCCCGGGCACCACACCGAGTCCCATGGCACGATGCCGCCGAAGAGGGCGCGGCCGCGCGCGGAGGGGCGGTTGTAGCGCAGCGTGAGCTTCGTCTCGCCGAGGCGCTGCACCACCAGTGCCGGCTGGCTCACGCGCTTCGCGCCCGACGGCACGCGGCCGCAGCCGGCGGCGAGCAGCGCGAGCACGACCCCGGCGGCACGCAGAGAGGGGAGCATTGGACGGGGATTCGGGGCGATGGGAGACTGGACTGCGTCGCAAGGAGTATAGGTCCGCGCGCCGCCGGACTCAATCACGCCGACATTCAGAAAACAAATCGGCGCCCACAGGGGTCACGGGGGTCACGGAGCGAATCCCCCGTGACCCCCGTGACCCCCGTGAGAGGCGTCGTTTCGTCCGTCGTCAGAAGATCATCACCAGGACGACCGCGACGGCGATGGCCAGGACGAGGAGGCCGGTGAGCATGCTCGGCATCCCCAGCCGCGACATGGAGCTGTTGCCGGAGTCGCCGCGCGCCGTGTCGTGGTCGGGCGGCACGGGGGTGTTCGGGTCAGGGCCGCCGGTGGACATCGTCGCCTCCGATGCTCGGGTCCGCGGCACGGGGGAGCAAGAGGCGTTCCGGCAACGGCAAACAGAACGAGACTTCCGTTACAGGACCCCGGGACCGGGAGCCTCAGGTCACCGCGTCCTTGCTGTAGTAGTCGTAGTAGTAGGTGTAGCGGCCGTAGCTGGCGACCTTCTCGTCGGGGTCGTTGAGCACCGCGCCGACCACGCGCGCGCCCACGGCCCGGAGCTGCTGCACCGCGTACTGCGCGGACTGGCGCTCCGTCTGGCCGGCGCGCACCACCACCAGCGTGGCGTCGGTCTGCACCGCCAGGATCTCGGCGTCGGCCGCGGCCAGCACCGGGGGCGTGTCGACCACCAGCAGGTCGTAGCGGCTGCCCAGCTCGGCCAGCACCGCCGTCATCCGCTCGCTCCCCAGCAGCTCGGAGACGTTGGGGACCAGCGTTCCAGCCGGGAGCAGGTGCAGCCCGTCGACCGCGGTGGGGTGGATCACCTCTTCCAGGGTGTTCTGCCGCGCCAGCACCTCGGTGAGCCCGGGGAGGCGCTCCACGTCGAACAGGCTGTGCAGCCGCGCCCGCCGCATGTCGGCGTCGATCAGCAGCACGCGCAGCTTCTGCTGGGCGAAGGTCACGGCCAGGTTGGAGCTCACGCTGCTCTTCCCCTCGCTGGCCGTGGGGCTGGTGACCAGCAGCGAGCGCAGCGGGTCGCCGCCGGTGGAGAAGATCAGGTGCGTGCGCAGCTTGCGGAACGCCTGCGACCCCGCCGAGTGCAGGTCGGTGACGGTGATCAGCCCCTCGGCCGGGGTGGGGGCGCGGCGCACCAGCGCATTGCCGCCAGGGAGCTTGAGCCGCTTGCGCCGCCCCCTGGGCGCGTCCTGGCTCACGCGCGGCACGATGGCGAGCACCGGCAGGTGGAGCAGCGACTCGATCTCCTCGCGGCCGTAGAGCGCGGTGTTCAGGCGGTCGATCACCAGCGCGCCGCTCCCGCCGATCAGCAGTCCCACCAGCAGCGCGAAGAAGATGCGCTTCTTCCCGTTGCGCCCCATGGGCCCGCCGGGGACCAGGGCGCGGTCCACCACCTCCACCTGCCCCGCCTCCACCGCCTGGTCGATGCGCGCCTTCTGCTGCTCGCGCAGCAGGTCGTCGGCCAGGGTCTGCAGCGTCTCCACCTGGCGGCGCAGGCGCTGCTCCTCGGCCTCGGCGTCGGGGAGCTGCGCCACGCTGGCGGCGTCGGCGCTCATCAGCCCGTCCATCACCCGCAGCTGCGCGGCGAGCGCGGTGGCCCGGGCGCCCACCGCGCTGGTCAGGCGGCTGCGCGAGGTGGCCACCAGCGAGTCCACCCGCTGCACGTCGGGGTTGGTGGTGGCGCTGGAGAAGCGCCCGGTGGTGAGCGAGTCGCGCAGCGTCTGGTAGCGCAGCATCTGCTGGTAGAGCGCGACCAGGCCGCCGTTGGTGGCCACCTGCGGGCTGGCGGCCATGGCGGCGATCTGGTCGGTCTCCTGCGCGGTGCCGCCGCCGCGCGCGAGCGCCAGGTACATCTGGTCGTAGATGCGCTTCTCCTGGTCGACCTCCTCGCGGTGCAGCCGCAGGTTGGTGAGCCCCTCCTGGGTGTTGCGGAACTTCTCCTGCGGGCTGAAGGCGTTCACGCTCTTGCGAAAGCCGCTGAGCTGCATCTGCGCCGCCAGCAGCAGCGAGTCGGTGCTGCGCAGCTGCTCGGCCACGAACAGCGACCGCCGCCGCGACGCCTGCTGCGCGCTGGCGGCGTTGAGCTGCTGGAAGCTCTGCGCGGTGGCGTCGGCCACCCGCTGGGCGAGGTTGGGGTCGTAGGCGGTGAAGGAGATGTCGAGGAAGTTGGTCAGCTCGCGGGGGCGCGCGTCGATGCGCCCCATCAGCAGCGTGGTGGCTAGCTCGCGCGAGAGCACCCCGAAGCGCGCCGACGGCAGCGCGGGGCGCGACACGAACGTGACCTCCACCCCGGGGAGCTGCAGCGGCTGCCCGTACGCCGCCCGCGCCGTCTGGCCGCGCAGGGTGCCGCTCGCGCCGTCGCGGCCGAAGGTGGCCACCAGCGTGTCGCCCGGGCGCGCCGCCGAGTTCACGGCGATCCGTCCCAGGGAGCCGTACGGGAAGTCGGGCTTCTCCGGGCTCAGCTGCAGCCCCAGCGAGTCCACCACCATGGCGGCCACCGCGCGGCTCTTGAGCACCTGGATCTGCGAGAGCACCGGGTCGCTGTAGTAGCCGGTGAGCTGCTCGTTGGGGCTCCCGGGGGCGTTCCCGAGCTCCCCCGACATGCGGGCGGAGGGGTCACGCAGGCGCACCGAGGTGCTGGCCATGTAGACCGGCAGCTCGCGCGAGATGCGCCAGGCGGCATAGCCCACCGAGACCACGGCCGCGACGGCGACCAGCCACCAGTAGCGGCGGATGGCGTTCAGGTAGTCGCGCAGCGGGATGCCGTCGCGCGGCTCGTCGGCCTGCGGGGTGAGCTGGGAGCGCAGCACCGGCCCGTGGGGCGCGCGCTCGGCCACCTCGGGCACCAGCGGCGTCTGGGTCGTCAGCTCGGACACGGGGTCACCGGCATGGGTCGTGGATGGAGCGGTCGTCCGCCGCGCGGCGAAGGGTTCCTGCCGCGCGTCCGGTGGGGGAGATCCGCGAGAGCCGCGGACATGGGGATGGAAAGCCTTGAATTATAACACTTTATCACCCAAAGCGGAACCGCGTCGCGCGCGCTACGGCTCCGCGCCGTTGGCGAGGTACCAGTCCACCGTGCGCTGCAGGCCGTCGCGCACGCCCACCTGGGCGCGGAAGCCGAAGAGGGCGAGCGCCTTGCTGGTGTCCAGGCAGCGGCGGGGCTGGCCGTCGGGCTTGGTGGCGTCGTACACGAAGCGCCCCTCGAAGCCCGCTACCTCGGCGATCAGCGCGGCCACCTCGGAGATCCGGATCTCGCGCCCCATCCCCACGTTCACCGGCTCGGCCGCGTCGTAGTGCTCGGCGGCGAGCAGCAGGGCGCGCGCGCAGTCGTCCACGTAGAGGAACTCGCGCGAGGCCTGCCCCGTCCCCCAGATCACCAGCTCCCCGGCCCCGGTGCGGCGCGCCTCCACCACGCGGCGGATCAGCGCCGGGATCACGTGCGAGGTCTCGGGGTCGAAGTTGTCGCGCGGGCCGTAGAGGTTGGTGGGGAGGAGGTAGATGCCGTTCATCCCGTACTCCTGCCGGTACGCCGTGAGCTGCACGTGCAGCGCCTTCTTGGCGATCCCGTAGGGGGCGTTGGTCTCCTCGGGGTAGCCGATCCAGAAGTCCTCTTCGCGGAAGGGGACGGGGGTGTACTTGGGGTACGCGCACACCGTGCCCACCTGCACGAACTTCTCGACCCCGCGCAGCCGCGCCTCTTCGATGAGCTGCGCGCCCATCATGATGTTGTTGTAGAAGAAGCGCCCGGGGTGCGCGCGGTTGGCCCCGATCCCGCCCACCTCGGCGGCCAGGTGCAGCACCACGTCGGGGCGCGCGGCCTCCATCGCCCGCCGCACGCCGGTGTGCCCGGTGAGGTCGAACTCCTCGCGCCGGGGGACGAACACCTCGGCGGCGCCGAGCCCGCGCAGCAGGTCGACCACGTGCGACCCCAGGAAGCCCGCGCCGCCGGTCACCAGCACGCGGCGGTTTGCCCAGTACGCGGGAGAGAGCTCGCGCTCCGGGTGCGGCGCTGCGGCGCCGTGCGCGGCGGGTGCTGCCTGCGTCATGAGATGTCGTCAGGGGGGTTGGATCGGCGCGGGGCGCGCGCGGCCACCTCGCGGTACAGCGCCAGCGTGCGGCGCGCCATGCGCGCCGCGGAGAGCTCGCCGGCCACCCGCTCGCGGCCCGCGCGGCCCATCCGCCCGCGCAGCGCGGCGTCGCCCAGCAGCCGGCCGAGCGCGTCCGCCAGCGCCTCCGCGTCCGCCGGGGGGACGGTGAGGCCGGTGACGCCGTGCGGCGAGACGAAGGGGACGCCGGTGTCGAGGGCGGTGTTCACCACCGGGACGCCGCAGGCCATCGCCTCCAGTTGCACGATCCCGAACGCCTCGCTGCGCGCCACGGAGGGGAGGGCGAACACGTCGGCCGCGTGGTAGAGCGGGCGCAGGTCCGGCACGCGCCCCAGCAGCGTCACCTTCGCCTCCACGCCGGCCTCGGCCGCCACCCGCCGGAGCTCGCCCAGCAGCGGCCCGTCGCCGGCGATCAGCAGGTGCGCGTCGACCCGCCGCAGGGCGCGTACAAGGTACTCGAACCCCTTGTAGTAGACCAGCCTGCCCGCCGCGAGCACGATGCGCGGCCCGTAGCGCGCGCGCACCGCGGCGACCTCCGCCGCGTCCACCGTGCCGAGCTCCTCCGCGTCGATGCCGAAGGGGACCACCCGCACCCGCGCGGCGTGCCGCCGCAGCACGGGCGAGCTGGCCGCGTAGTCCGGCGAGCTGGCGACGATGGCGTCGGCGCGGGCCAGGAAGCGGTGCAGCAGCGGGGAGAAGAGCGGCCCCAGCACCCGCTGGCGCACGATGTCGCTGTG
>DASYJZ010000412.1:0-2444 GCA_035995965.1 Longimicrobium sp.
TGCCGCGAAGGCGCGCTGCAGCGGGTGCTCGCCACCCAGCCCCTCGATCGTCAGCACTTCCGCGTCCGCCACCTGCGCGAACGGCACCAGGCAGGCGCAGACGGGCTCGCGGTCGACCAGCACGGTGCAGGCGCCGCACTCGCCCTCTCCGCAGCCCTCCTTGGTGCCGGTGAGGCCGCACTCCTCGCGCAGCACGTCGAGCAGGCGCTTCATCGGGTGCGCGTCGACGTCGGCGGCCGCGCCGTTCAGCGTGAAGCGCATCAGGCGCGCTCCCGGGCGGTGCGATCGACCGCGGCCGCGGCGCCCTTTCCCTGCGCCTGACAGCGCAATCCCTCTCCCGTACCGGGAGAGGTCGCGAGCCTGAGCGAGCCGGAGAGGGCGCTGAGCCGGCGCCGGCTCCGGAGCTGACGTGCGACGCGGGCTATAGATCCTTCGGTCGCCGCCAGGACGCGGTGCGGCCGATGGTCCGGCGCGGCGGCTCCCTCAGGATGACATCTACTTGCTGGGAGTGTCGAACGATGCATCGGCTCGGCTCAGGCGGCGGCGGGGATGGGCTCGGTCGATTCGATCCGCGGCGCGTCCATCAGCAGCTCGGGGATGGCGGGGATCTCGCGCAGGTCGAAGCCGAGGTGGCGGATGGCGTTCACCACGGCGGCGGCGGGGCCGTCCATCGGCATCTCGCCGACGCCCTTGGCGCCGAAGGGACCGTGGCGCGACGGGTTCTCCATGATCCCCACCTCCATCCGCGGCGTGTCGAGCGTCGTAGGGATGGTGTAGTTCGTGAGCGTCGGGTTCGCCATTGCCCCGTCGCGCGTCACCACGCGCTCGTTCAGGGCCCAGCCGAGCGCCTGCGCGGTGCCGCCCTCGATCTGGCCGCGCACCAGCACGGGGTGGATGGCCTTGCCCACGTCCTGCACCGTCACCACCTCGCGCGCGCGCGCCTCGAAGGTGTCGGGGTCCAGCTCCACCTCCACCACGCAGCATCCCCAGCCGTACGTCGGATAGGCGTCGCCACGGTAGGTGATGTCGCTCCAAGTCACGTCCTCGGGCTTCACGTACTCGCGCACCACGCGCGTGGCGCCGAAGCGGCGGAAGTGCGCCGCCGGGTGCTCGCCGGCGAGCTGCTCCTTCAGCGCCTCGCCGCAGCGCTGCAGGATGGCGCCCACGATCATGCAGGTGCGCGACGCCACCGTGGGCCCGCTGTCCGGCACCACGAAGGTGTCCGGCTGCGCGTACTCCACGTCGTCATAGGGGATGCCCAGTGCGTCCGCGACGATCTGCGCGTGCATGGTCCGCGTCCCCTGGCCGATCTCGGTGCTGGCGACCAGCATGCGCACGCCGTGCTCGGTGGTCTCCAGCGCGGCGCGCGACTGCAGCATCACCTCGCCGCTGCCGGTGAAGCCGGAGCCGTGGAAGAAGAGCGCGAGCCCGATCCCCCGGTTCGTCCCCGCGTACTCCGCCCGCTTGCGGTGGAAGTCGGCGCGGCGGACGGTGTCCTCCAGCACCTCGATCGCCGAGCCGTCGACGCCGATGGTCTGGCCGGTGGCGGTGGTGTCGCCCGGGCGCAGCGCGTTCAGCTCGCGGATGCGCACGGGGTCCATCCCCAGCGCCTCGGCGATGCGCTCCAGGTGCACCTCGGTGGCGAACTGCGTCTGCGGCGCGCCGAAGCCGCGGAAGGCGCCGTTGGGCGGCGCGTTGGTCATCACCGCGCGCCCGTCGATGCGCACGTGCTCGCAGGCGTACGGCCCGCCCGCGTGGATGCACCCGCGCGAGAGCACCACCGGCGAGAGCGTGCAGTACGCGCCACCGTCCAGCAGCACCTCGACGTCCATCGCCACCAGCCGCCCCTCGCGCGTCACCCCGGTGCGGTGGCGGACGATGGAAGGGTGGCGCTTGGTGGTGGCCAGCATGTCCTCGACGCGATCGTAGACGAGCTTCACGGGCCGGCCGCTCTTCAGCGCCAGCAGCGCCGCGTGCCCCGCGATCAGCGACGGGTACTCTTCCTTTCCCCCGAAGCCGCCCCCCGTCTCCGTCTGAACGATGCGCACCCTGTCATCCGGGAGCGCGAGCAGCGCCTTGAGCGCCTTGTGCACGTAATACGGGCACTGCAGCGAACCGTAGACGGTCATCGACCCGTCCGCCTCGGGCACCGCGATCACGCCGTTGGTCTCGATGTAGACGTGCTCCTGCGCGCCCGTGCGGTATTCGCCCTCGACGACCAGGTCGGCGGACGCGAGCGCCGCGTCCACGTCGCCCTTCTCGATGCGGATGTGCTTGAAGACGCGGGTCGACGCGGTCGGGTCGAGGAGCGGCGCCTCCGCCTCGTAGTCGATCTCGACGGTGGCGGCGAGGAGCGCCTCGCGATCCTCGTGCGCCAGCAGCAGCACCGGTTCGGCGACGTGCCGCACCTCGCGCTCGGCCAGGAAGGGCTGGTCGAGCTCGAT
>DASYJZ010000413.1:0-3140 GCA_035995965.1 Longimicrobium sp.
GCTGAAGGCGCCCGACCGCGTCTACCTCCCGGCCCAGCTCGGCCGCGCGGCGATCCAGTTCCGCGGCCGCTACAAGGGCGGCAACCTGGAGCCCACCATCCGCTTGGAGATGGTCGGCCGCGACCAGGCGCTGGCGTGGGACTCCGCCCAGGCGAAGAACGTCCTCATCCCGCGCTACGTCATCTTCAACTGGTTCGTGCAGGTGCGGATCATCGACATCCGCGTCTTCTGGCGCTTCGAGAACGCCTTCTCGCAGCGCGGCGAGTACGACGTCCCCAGCGGCATCATCCCGGGTCCCAGGGCGCTGTACGGGGTGCGGTGGTTCTTCAGGAACTGAAGTGGCGGGTGCCAAGGGCCGTGCCGCAAAAGTGCTAAGTGCTAAGTGCTAAGTGCTAAGGTCCACTCAACGCCTGGACTCTCGCTTGGCCTCGGGTGGGGCAGGGCGGTTGAAACCGCGGCAACGAGCACACGAAGTCCGCCTTCGCGGACGACCACTCGCGGTGCAAGCCGAGCGCCCGCGGCACGCGAAGCGCCGAGCGGTAGCCGCGGGCGATGAACGTCGGCTGGTTCTCCCACCGAGAAGCCGCGAGCGAAGCGAGCCACCGTCCCTCCCCCAGCGGTTTGGGGGAGGGACCGGCGCGAAGCGCCAGGGAAAGGGCTCCCGGCCGCGGCGACGCACCTCCGCCCGGGTCCGCTTAGAGGCGGCGTGGTGACTGCACAAGGTGCAGGGAGAGGGCGCCGAGGCCGCGGACGCGCGCCTGGATAGCCGGTCCCTCGGTTGACCCCATCCGCGGACTGCGTTAGCCTTCAAGGTTCCAGAGGAGGGGATTTGATCCGGAGCATGACGGGGTACGGCGAGGCGCGCAGGGACACGCCGGCCGGCACTCTCTGGGCCGAGGTGCGCACGGTCAACCATCGCCACCTGAACGCCAACCTGCGCCTCCCCACCTCGCTGCAGCGCTGGGAGACCGACGCGCGCGAGTGGCTCAGGACGCACTTCTCCCGCGGGCACGTGAACCTCACCGTGCGCCTGGAGCTGCCCGCCGGTACGCCGCGCGGGCTCAAGCTCGACGAGGACAGGGTGCGCGCGTACCTCGCGGTGCTCGAACAGCTCCGCGAGCGCTTCGGCGTCGCCGGGAGCGCGGACCTGCGCACCCTCGCGCGCTTCCCCGACGTCTTCGTGCGCGACGACGGCGAGGCCGACGCCGAGCTCCCGCCCGAGGAGCTGCGCGCCCTGATCGAGGAGGCCGCCGCCGCCAACGTGCGCATGCGCGAGGGCGAAGGGCGCCGCCTCCACGACGACCTGGAGGGGCGCATCGCCGCCATCGAGGCGTCGCTGGGCGAGGTCGCCCGACTGGCCCCCGAGCGGCTGGTGGCCGAGCGCGACCGCCTGCGCGAGGCGGTGCGCGAGCTGGCCGGCGGGGTGGCGGTGGACGAGCAGCGGCTGGCGCAGGAGGTCGCCTACCTGGCCGAGCGCTGGGACGTGAACGAGGAGCTGGTGCGCTTCCGCGCCCACAACGCCGCCTTCCGCGAGTTGCTCGACGCCGACTCGGCCGAGGCGGTGGGGAAGCGGCTGGGCTTCCTCGTGCAGGAGATGCACCGCGAGGCCAACACCATCGGCAGCAAGGCCAATCACGCGGCGATCGCGCACCGGGTGGTGGCCATCAAGGACGAGGTGGAGCGGCTGCGCGAGCAGGTGGAGAACGTGGAGTGAGCGGCCCGGCGGCCCCGTTCCCGCTGGTGCTCTCGGCGCCGTCCGGGGCGGGGAAGACCACACTCGCCAACATGCTCCGGCGGCGCAACCGCGACGTGGCCTTCTCCGTCTCGGCGACGACGCGCCCGCCGCGCCCGCGCGAGGTGGACGGCGAGAGCTACCACTTCGTGAGCCGCGAAGCGTTCCTGCGCATGCGCGACGCGGGGGAGCTGATCGAGTGGGCCGAGGTCCACGGCAACCTCTACGGCACCCCGCTGGCGAACGTCCGCCGCGCGCAGGCCCGGGGCGAGCACCTGCTGCTCGACATCGACGTGCAGGGCGCCCGGCAGATCCGACGCAGCCTCCCCGAGGCGGTGCTGGTGTTCGTGCTGCCGCCGTCGGCGGAGGCGCTGGTGAGGCGGCTGGGGTCGCGCGGCACGGAGGCGCCCGAGGTGCTGCGGCAACGCCTCCGCAACGCCGCGGAAGAGGTCCGCGCGGCGCCCGAGTTCGACCACGTGGTGGTGAACGAGGTGGTCGCCACCGCGGTGGGGGAGCTGGAAGAGGTGCTGCGGGGCCGCGCCGGCCCGCGCGGCGTGGACGGCGGGCTGGAGGCGCGGATCGAGGCGATCCGCGCCGGGATCGGGCGGGAGCTGGGCCGCGACGGGTGCGGCTGAACCTTTTTCAGGGAAGAGGCGAGACGATGAAGGTCGTGACTCCGGGCCAGGCGGCCCGCCACACCGGCAGCAAGTACCTGGGCGTGCTGGTCGCCGCCAAGTTCGCCCGCCAGCTCAACGAGCTGCGCCGCGGCGAGCTGATGGAAGACCCCACCGTGACCGGCGGCGAGCCCAAGGAGAAGCTCACCACCACCGCGCTGGAGGAAGTGCGCCAGGGGACCACCGACTACCGCCTGGTGCCGCGGGCCCGCCCCGAGCTGGGCTGAGCCCACGGTGCCGGACGTGCGCGCCCCGCGGCGCCCCTTCGCGGGGCGCCGCGTGCTGCTGGGGGTCACGGGAGGGATCGCGGCCTACAAGGCGGTCCAGCTCGCGCGCGACCTGACGCTGGCCGGCGCCGCGGTCGACGTGGTGCTCACCGCGGGCGCCCAGGAGTTCGTCCGCGCTCTCACCTTCGAGGCGCTCACCGGCCGCGCGGCGCACGCGTCGCTCTACCCGGCCGGCGACCCCAACCTGCACGTGCGCCTGGCGCGCGAGGCCGACCTGGTGCTGGTCGCGCCCGCCACGGCCAACTTCATGGCGCGCGCCGCCGCCGGCATGGCCGACGACCTGCTCTCCGCCATCCTCCTGGCGACCGCCGCGCCCGTGGTGCTCTGCCCGGCGATGAACGACCGGATGTACGCCCACCCCGCCTCCGCCGCCAACCGCGCCCGCCTGCTGGAGATCGGCTACGCGCTGGCCGGTCCCGGCGCGGGCCCGCTGGCCTGGGGCGAGGG
>DASYJZ010000414.1:0-11320 GCA_035995965.1 Longimicrobium sp.
AACGACGATGCCGACCACGCCGCCGCACGCGTGCTGGAGATCTACCGAACCCTCACCCACGCCAGGCACTTCGCGTGAACCCAGAAGCCACGCTCCACGCCGTCCGCCTGGCGCCCGCGCGCCTCTTCGCCTCGGTCTCGCTCCGTGTGCTCGGGCTGTCGCTGCGGGTGGAGAGCAACTCGCCGCGCGTGATCGCCGCTGCCCACGACGCCTTCGGCGGGGAGGACACGGACGAGTCCGCGGGGAAGGCCGACGCGCACATCCGCATCAACGTCCGGCCGGGCCGGGCCGACGACGGCGGCCCGGTGAGCCACGGCGTCCCCCGGCCCGAGCTGCTGCTCCTCTCCAGCGCCGGCTGCCACGGCTACGGGGACGCCATGCTCGGCGAGGCGGTGGCGGAGGTCGGCGAGGGGCTGGTGGACGACCGCGAGCACTTCCGCTGCGGCGTGCTGGAGGCGCTCGCGCTGTTCATGCTCGCGCGCCGCGACCGCGATCCGCTGCACGCCGCCGCCGTGGTGCGCGGCGGCGCGGCGCTGCTGCTGGCCGGGCCAAGCGGCGTGGGCAAGAGCACGCTGGTTTATGCCGCAGCGTGCGCGGGGCTCGAGATCCTGTCCGAGGACGCTGTCTTCCTCCAGCTCGACCCGTTCCGCGTGTGGGGGATGCCGCGCTTCGTCCATCTCACCCCCGCGTCCGTGCGCTTCTTCCCGGAGCTGGAGGGGGTGCGCCCGAAGCTGCTGGCGAACGGGAAGACCAAGCTCGCGCTGGACCTGCGGGAGCGCGCGCCCGCTGCCCCGACCGCGTTCGCCGAGCGCGCCGGCGTCTGCCTGCTGGCCCGCGGGGACGTACCGGGGATCGCGCGGCTGGAAGCGGACGAGGTGGTGGAGGCGCTCACCGCCGCGCCCGAGCCCGGGTTCGACCTGTACGCCGGCAGCATCGGTGCGCGCATCCGGCACGCGGCGGAGTGCGGCGCCTGGCGGCTGACGCTCCCCGCGCACCCGTCCGACGCGGTGCCGATGCTGCACCGGGTGCTGGACGCGCTGGAGCGGTAAGGCGGCCGGGAGGCATCGTCGGCGTGGGCGGCACCCCTCTCCTGTCGTCCGCACGGCGGTGTCTTCCGGCCGCCATCGGATTCCATTCAGCGTGGATGTTCGCTTCCGTGTTGGCGCGGTGGCTGAGTCGGATCGGGGGCTTGTTCGATGCTGGCATCGGCGCTAAACTTTACAGTCCCTTTCATCGCTGATCCCCTCTCCGTGCGGACCGATGGCGGAAGACCAGCAGCGGCGTGTCTCCACCGTTCCTCTCCTCCGCGGCGCCGCAACGCACCTCGCGGAGGCTGCGGCCTCGCCGTACCTGGTGGCCGGCGAACCCTTCTACGTCGAGATCGAGGACGGCTTCTACTTCATCCGGCACGCGCAGTGGTCCCTGGTGGGGATGGGGAAGACGCTCCCCGAAGCCGAGCGGGATCTGCTGTCGGAAGCATCAGAGCTCCGCGAGGTGCTTGCGTCACCTTCACCGGTACCGATGGATCCGGAGCTGAGCCGGCTTGCGGCCTTCCTCCACCGCCTCTGACGCCGATGCCCAGAGACCGGTCCGAGGTGGTCGCAGCGCTGAAGAACAAAGGCTTTGAGGAGCGGCCCGAGGGGAAGAACCGCGACCACGACATGTTCTTCTTCGTGCACGGCGGCTTGCAGCGTGCCGTGTTCACGAAGGTGTCGCGAGGCTCCGGCTACCGGACCATCGGAGACGACCTTCTCGGCAAGATGGCGAAGCAGTTGCAGCTCACCCGTGGCGACTTCAACCTGCTCGTCGAGTGTCCGCTCGGCGAAGTCGAGTACGCGGAGAAGCTGGCTGCGCAAGGAGTCCTGCGGCCAACCTGAACGGCTGACTCAGCCGGACGACAAACGTGCCGCGGCTCTCGAACCGAGTTGCGGCGCTTCCGTTCCCGTCAGTGGATCTTCACCGTATCGTACTGGACTCCGTTCCTCAAACGAACCTCCCACACGGACGGTCGCATGCGCACCCAGGCTCCCCGCGGCGTCACGCTGGTCATCGCATTCGTGCTCTGGCTCGTGGGAGCCTTGGAGCTGCTGGCGAAGGTCGAGCTCCCCTACCACGTGGGCCAGTGGGCGCTCCTCGCCTGCGGCGCGCTGCTCCTCCTCGGGTGCCTGCTGCGCGGGCTGTAGACGGTCGCGGCGCCGCCCGGCTTCCTTGTTGCGTTACCGCTCCGGCAGAAAGGGAGGATGAATGGAGCCACAGGACAACAAGAAGCTCGCGCTGCAGAAGGCCGTCAGCGCGCACGAGCAGGCCGCGGCCTCGCTCGCCGACCTGGTCGATGACGAACGCTATGCCGGGCTGATCGCGCGGGTGCAGGCGAACCTCGACGAGTTGCGCGGGGAGAAGCACATCACCGGCAACGCCGAGCAGGTATAATATAACGGATTGGTCTCACGCAGAGCCGCGGAGCCGCAGAGAAGACCGGCGGTTTCTCTGCGTCTCCGCGGCTCTGCGTGAGATTGCTGTTTGCTGACCTCAGGCCGCGGCGGACGTCTGGCGCGCGCCGTTCACGAGCGGGATCACCTCTTCCGCGAAGCGCTCCATCTCCTCCAGCTGCGGGGAGAACTGGAGGAGCACCAGGTCCAGTCCCGCCACCTCCAGCGCGATCAGCCGCTCGGCGACCTGCTCGGGGGTGCCCACCAGGCCGGTGCGCAGGCCGCGGTTGGAGACGGAGTAGTCCTCCAGGCTCACGCGCTGCTCCAGCTCCGTGTTCGCCAGCCAGTCCTGGTAGCTGTGGTACGCGCGCCCGGCGCCCACCTCGGTGATGCGCGCCACCTCGCGCCGCGCCTCGGCCTCGCTGCCGCGGACGATCGCGTAGCCGGCGGCGCCGTACACCATCGGCGGCAGACCGAGCGCCTCGCGGCGGCGGCGCATGTCGGCGACCTTGGGCGCGATGTTCTCCGGCGGGTCGCCGTGCATCAGGTAGCCGTCGGCGCGCGCGGAGATCAGCTCCTTCGCCGCGGCGCTCTCACCCCCCGCGTAGATCGTCGGGCGCGGCTGGGCGACCGGCTTGGGCTCCACGATGGCACCGTCCACCTGGTAGTATCTCCCGTCATAGCTGAAGCGCGGCTCGCGCCAGGCGCCGTCGACCACCTCCAGCCACTCGCGCGTGCGGGCGTAGCGGTCGTCGTGCACGTCGAACTGCACGCCGCACTTCGCCGCCTCGGTCGCCCACCAGCTCGACACCACGTTCAGCGACAGGCGGCCGCTGGCGATGCGGTCGATGTTGGCCGCCTGCTTGGCGAAGATCACCGGCTGGTGGAAGGTGGGGCGCACCGCCACCATGATCTCCAGCCGCCGCGTGACGGCCGCCAGCGCCGCCGCGGTGGTCAGGGCGTCGAGCGTGGGCGCGTCCTCGCCCTTGATGTCGTTCAGGAAGAGCTCGGCGAGGAGCGTAAGGTCGAAGCCGATCTCCTCGCTGCGGCGGGCGAGGCGGCTGGCGTACTCCCAGCTCGCCTCCATCCCCTCGTCGTCGACGTTGCGCAGCCAGCCGCCGAACACCGGCATCCAGTATCCGAAGCGCATGGTCACCTCGCCTCCGCTTCCAGGTAGTCCGCCAGCCGCGCGAACGGGTCGAAGCCGACCACGCGGGGCGCGTCGGCCACGAAGTTCGACAGCGCGTTCACGTCGTAGAAGTAGTGCTTCCCGTCGCGCGCATCCACGAAGTACTCCACGCCGCCCACGTCGATGCGGGCCTCGGCCATGATCCGCTCCACCTGCGCGACGATCTCGTCCGGCGGCGTGTAGCCTTCCACGCGCAGCCGGTTCTTCGGCGCGTCGGCGGGGCAGGCGAGGCGCTCCAGCTCGGCGCCGTCCACCCGCTGGCAGACGTCCGCGGGGCAGAGGTCGAAGGTGTCGCCGGAGGTGTAGATGCGGATTCCGTACAGGAACCTGCCTCCCAGCACCTCCACCCGGACGATGCGGCCGTCCTGCGCGGGGACGAACTCCTGCACCAGGCCCACGGAGTCGAGCCCCAGCTCCAGCCCGTCGCGCGACGCGGCCTCCAGCGCCTGGGGCGTGTCGAAGCGGCGCACCCCGGCCCCGCTCCCGCCGATGTTCGGCTTCACCGCGATGGGGAAGCGCAGCCCCTCGGCGGCGGCCGGCGCCAGGGAGGGATGGTTGACGACGCGGGTGCGGGGATGCGGCAGCTCCAGCCGGCGCAGGAGGTTGAGCTGCACCGCCTTGCTGGTCTCCACGCCGTACGCCGTGGTGCCGTTGATCACGCGGACGCCGGAGCGCTCCACCCAGTCCAGCCAGCTCTGGGTGTAGAAGATGGCGTTGCCGGCGCCGCGCAGGTACGCGGACGGGCTCATGCGGTTGACGACGAGCGAGTACGCCGGCACGGTGTCGGGATCGTAGCCGTGCTGGCCGGCGGCGATGCGCACGTACGGCGTCCCGCGCCGCTCCAGCTCGGCGAAGAGCGGGCGGAACCAGTCGGGGTGCTCGTGGAAGAGCGCGATCGGGCGCTCCGGGGTGGCGGGCATGGTTGCTCCTGTGTGACGCGAAAAAGGCCGCGGCTCCCATGTGGGGAGCCGCGGCCTGGTCGCTTGTGCCTGGGTGCGGGGTCTATCCCCGCCGCTGGATCATGCCGATCCGCCCCGCGCACGCGCGCCGTCCCGAGCTCCCCCTCCGAGGAGGTGGGAACAGGGACAGCACATCTGCATGCAGCCGCGGGCGCGGTTCGTCATGGGACGGAGGATAACGAGGGGGCGGCGGGAGGCGCAAGTCACGGCACGTGCGTTCCGGCCAAGTCGTTTCTCGTCCGGCGCTGGCGAGCGTGCGATGCGGCTTCGTGAATAAATTGGCCACGTTGAGGCGCAGTGGGAAAAATTGGATCCCGGGCCATCGATAGTTCTCGCATCGGTACGTGTCGCCCCGCCCACCACTCTCCTCACCGGAGGCTCCATGACCCCTCGACAGGCTGTCCGCATCGTTTTCGCTCTGCTCTCGCTCGTGATCCCCACGAAGCTGATCGCCCAGCAGCCCAACGGGTCACTCGGAGACGTCCGCTACTCCATCCTCGACCTGACGCACTTCCAGGCTCGTAACGGGCCCGGGTGGGTGTTCATGAACGGCGCGCCGATCCCGGACAGCGACCTCTGCAGGAATGAAGGAATCTGCACGCTCCCCGATGCGCGCGGGGTCTTCATTCGGGGGATGAACGTCGGGCGACCGTCCGCCACGGGCGACGTGGATTCGAACCGCCCCGTCGGTGCCTTCCAACCCGACACGTTCGCGTCGCACAGGCATTCCCTCCCTTCGCCGCTCGACGAGGCAGGCCACACGATCAACGGCAATGGAACGCGCGCGCGGATCGACGTGGACGACGGCCCTCCGTGGGGCGGGCATACCTGGAGCACGACCACGAACGCGGCGGGATCGGCCGAGACGCGGCCTAGGAACATCGCGCTCTACACCTACATCAAGATCAACAATTGAAACCCGCCCGCAGGGCGGAAGCACCTCGCGCGCGTGGGATGCCGCGGGGGCATGCGCCGCCGATGCTGCCGGTGGATGGAGACGCCCGCTCCCTGATGGTACCGCCAACCTTCGAAATCGCATGAATCGGACACGTCTAATCATGACTCTCGCCTGCGCCGGGTCGCTGGGGAGCGGAGCGCAGGGTCGTTCGCAGACGCTCGACCCTGCTCAGAGCGGTCCAGTCGGCAAACCTCGGACGCGGCTCAATGCAGGTCCTCGAGCTCGTGAGCCGCGACGTGACGGCAGTCGCGGGCGCGGAGCGTGCCCGTGCTCGCGCCGAGGTCGAAGCCCGCCTGTCGGCGAACCATGGCATCCCAGTTTTGGGCCCCGAGTTCAACCCGCGGCTGCAGGCTGAGCTCCAGTCCGCGATCACCAAGGCCAGGAACGAGCGGCTGGCGCGGGAGCTGAACCTCAGGATCGGCCCGCTACTCGAGCCCTACGGGATCGAGCTCATGGGGCGGAGCATCGATCTGCCGCCGGCGACCCTGCTGCAGATGAAGAACGCGCTGGCGGCTCCGGTTGCGCAGCAGGCGGTCCAGCAGTGGACGGACCACCTGGTGCGGGATGCGATCGCGGCGGGAGGAGAATCGCTCGACCCCGTCGTCCGGGAACGGCTGGCGCTCTATGTCGCGCAGGGACACGTGCTCCCCGAGGCTGGAGCGGCCGTGCAGGTCGCCCAAGCCGTGCTGGGCTCCGGCTTCGCCAGCGTGAGCAACGCCCCATCGATCGTGGCCCGCGAGGCGGAGCATGCGCTCGACCGGCAACTCGCGCAGCATCGGGCTGAACTGCTGGCGCTCGCGGACGAGATCCGCACCGCTCCCGGCAAACTCCAGGAGGTTCAGAACCGAACCGAGCAGCAGTTGCAGGATCTCCGCGCGGGCGTCGAAGCGCGCGTTTCGCATGCCATCGAGCAGTTCGTCGACGGCGTCGCGGTGATTCAACAGAAACAGACGGAGCTGGCGGGCCGCATCGAGGCGATCTCGGAGAAGATCCGGCAGAACGAGATCGACATTCGCGGTATCGCGGCGCAGTTGGCCACGGGCGCCGCAACCGACGCGCTCATCCGCCAACTCAGCCCCAGGCATGCGGAGCTCATCGAGCGGAACCGCGTCTACCTCGACGTGCTGCTCGCCTTCACCTCGGGCCAGTCGCAGTTCGGAAAGGAACTGGCCGCTCTGAATCAGGGACTGCTCAATCACGCGCTCGGCCCGGAGGAGCGCGCAGAACTTCGGGCCGATCTCGAGCTGGGCCAGACCATGGAGACGGTCAACAAGGCGCTGCTCGCCGGCCGGGCGATTTCTGGCGTCCTGCAGGAAACCGGGCTCCTGAAGGGGCAGGACGCGCAGAACGTGGGAACGGCACTCGAAGTGCTCGGCAGCGCGGCCGGAATCTACATGTCGATCCAGACCGGCAATCCGATGGGCGCCATTACCGGGGTGATGAACCTAGTTCGCCTGGGCCGGGGCTCCAGCCCGGGTCCGAGCCCGGAGATGCAGATGCTGCGGCGGATCGACGCGAAGCTGGACCGCCTCAGCGAGCAGGTGGGTATCGTCGACCGGAAGCTCACCTACCTCATCGAGTTCACGCAGAAGGCGTACGAGCAACTCTCGACCGACCTGGCCAACCAGCACGCGATCGTGCTGAAGAACTTCGCGCGGCTCAACTGGAAGCTGGATACGATTACCGACATCGCGGTCGTTCTGCTGCAGGGAGACCTCGGCCGCTGCCAGAACCGCCGCAACAACGGACCGTTCCCCGAGACCTTCCTGCAGTACCGGAATCGGTTCGACGCGGATGCGAACTTCTACCTGAGGGACTGCTTGGAGGCGCTGGCGAAGATCGGGTCGGTTCCGGAGAGCTTCGGCGCCGTGTACTACGCCACCGCGTCGGATGCCGTGAGCGGACCCGCGAAGGCACAACTCGAATATGAAACGGAATCGATCTTCGGGCCGGCGCGGGAGTTGTTCTGCCGCTACTTCGGGCTCGATGGAAGTGAGGCGGAGAGGAGCCTTCCCGGTGAGCAGGCGATCAAGCAGTGTCAGGCGCCCGTCGGACGCCCGGTCGCGCAGACGCTGTTGATTGCGACGAACGAGCTGGTTGTCCCCTCCCGGACCCAAGGGGGGCGTACTGAGGTGCGGGACGCGGTACGCAGGCACCAGGACGAGGTCCAGATCGATCCCGTCAGGGTTACCGACAAGATGCTGAGCCCGCTGGCCGTCGACTCCATCAGCAGCGCCCTCGTCGACCTGCTCCCCTACTTCGAGATCGGTTCGGGCAGCAACATCCGCCCCTACGCGAGTGCGCGCGCCTACCTCGCGCTCGACGAGACCGTGCGGCAAGGCAGGCGGGACAACAGTGTCCGGTTGCTGAACAGCGCGCTCCGGTTCGCGAACTACGCGCTCGCCCAGCAGGTGATGATCTCCGGCGCGCCCATGCTGGAGCGGATGTACGGCACCCTGCACATCGTGGGCTCGAACGAGCGAGAGAAGGCGCTGGTGGTGCAGATCCTCCGCCTCAACCCGGTCGCCGCCCACAACTTCGCGGTGCACGAGCTACAGCGGGCCTTCAACGTTTCTCCTAGCGGGACCCCGGCTGCGTGCGCCGGCCTCGCGAACGAGGCGTGCCATGTACGGTTCCAGGAGCTGTACGCCACGGTGACCAGCGCCGAGGCCACCGAGGCCGTGAAGGCCGTGGCGCTGGATGCGCTGAATGCCGCCGGTGCCCACTCGGGACTGCGGTTCACGCGTGACGGCCGCACCCTCTGGACGACCCATCCACTCTGGGCCTTCCAGGGCCAAGAGACGAAGATCCTCGTACCTTCGCCCGACTGGCTCACCCGGAACGAGATCGCGTACCCAGAGGCCGTGTACCAGTTACTCGCGGTGAAAGGGCGGATCATGGACGCGATGGTCTCGGCGTACGTGCCGGCCAACCTCGGAGTGGCACCGGGGAACTCCAACTCGCTC
Source organism: Longimicrobium sp. (assembly GCA_035995965.1). Lineage (GTDB taxonomy): Bacteria > Gemmatimonadota > Gemmatimonadetes > Longimicrobiales > Longimicrobiaceae > Longimicrobium. Next base: position 8,502 of record DASYJZ010000414.1, read on the forward strand.
CAGATGGATCATTACCGCTGGGCCCTCCTGCAGTAGCCCCCTTCGCCACCAACCGAGGGTCAGACCGATGCCCATTCTCGTCTCGCGCGCACTCATGAGCGTAGCCGCCCTTCAACTGCTCCTCCTTGCCCCTGGCTCGCTCCACGCACAGGCCATCGAGTGGAAGGGCCCGACGCTCCAGTTCCCTCCCGACCGCTGGAGGCCGCCGCTGGTGCCCCGGCGCATCGAGCTGAACGGCCAGCCTACCAATCCCTCCAGTTGGGTGGTCCTCTATGCGGCTTCGGACTGGAACCGGCTGAAGAATCTCGGCGCGGCCGATTGCGCGACGGAGCGTTGCAGCATGGTGACGGTCGATACCCTGAGGACCGCTGCCGACGTCTCCCGGCTTCGCTTCATCCTGATCCCCAGCGGGTCGAACCCGACGGTCGACTGGCTGGTCAGCGGCGTGACGAACCTCCTCGGCCCTTACGTCGGCTTCGGCCAGTGGGTTGCGGACTATGCCAGGAACGTCGCGCTCGACGACTTCAAGAAGGCGTCCGGTCAGCTCGATGCCGTTCTGGCACCCGGCGGCGCCGTGCGGTACGAGGAGCGGCTTCGGGGAACGGGGCCCTACTACCTGGACCGAACCATTTACTACCGGATCCGAGTCGGGGACGAAGTCCGGCTCTATCCAATCTGGTACTCGCGCCTGCGCGCCGAGATTCAATAGACTGCCGCCAGAGGATCCAGACCGTTTCCCTTCGATCCCGCATACGCGATGGCTTGGTCTGAACTCATGCTGCGACGTAGCATCGTCTCCAGCATCTCCACCACCCGCGTCACGTCCCCCTCCACGCTCGCCATGCCGAGCGAGATGCGGATCGCGCCGACGGGGGCCCCGCCCAGGCACGCCTGCAGGCGGTCGAGGTCGAAGCCGTCGCGGGCCATGGCGCCGAAGCAGCGGGCGGAGGCCTCCGGCGTGAAGCCGAAGGCGCGCTCCGCCGCGCCGGGGTTGCAGAAGCAGCCGCCGCGCAGCGAGATGCCGGCCTCCGCCGCGCGCGCTTCGACCACTCGGTAGTCGACCACGCCTCCAGTCGGATCGAGCAGGTTGAGGGCGACGGTGCCGCCGCGCTCGCGCATGTCCGCCGGGCCGTGGATGCGGACCAGCGGCGAGCCGTTCGCGTGCCTCAGCCCGGCGAGCTCGCGCAGCAGCACGCGGGTGAGCGACGCGACGTGGTAGCCCAGCCGCGCCATCCCCACGCTCTCCAGCAGCGCCAGCCCCGCGGGGACGGCGGAGACGGCGAGGAAGTTGGGGGTGCCGTCTTCGAACGCTTCGGCGCCGCGCTTCAGGGCGTGCAGCGGGGCGTGGGTGGAGACGAAATCCACCGTGCCGCCCGCGAACCACGGGCGTTCGAGCCGCTCCAGCGCGTCGTGCCGGGCGATCAGCGCGCCCAGGCCGCTGGGGTAGCCGAACATCTTGTAGAAGGAGAGCGCCACGAAGTCCGCCGGCACGTCGCGCAGCCGCAGCGGCGCGGTGGGGACGAACGCCGCGGCGTCGATCAGCACGCCGTATCCCATCTCCCGTGCCGTCTGCACCAGCCGCAGGGGATGGCGGACGCCCGAGAAGTTCGACTGGGCCGGGAAGGCGAACAGGTTCGGCCGCGACCGGTCCGCGCCGGCGAGGCACCGCTCCGGGTCGCGCAGGCGCAACTCGGCGTCGAGGGGGAGGTAGCGCACCTCGGCGCCGCGGCGCGCGGCGAGCTCGCGGATGCCGTTGACGGAGTTGTGGTTGTCGGCCGAGAGCACGCAGCGCGAGCCGGGGGCGAAGGGAAACGCCTCGCCCACCAGCCGTAACGCGCCGCTCGCGTTGGCCGTGAAGCAGACCGCATACTCCGCCGGGTCCGCGTCGAAGAAGCGGAGCACGGCGGCCCGCGCGCGCTCCACCGCGTCGGTGCTGGCGCGCGACGCGGGGCTGTCGGAGTGCGGGTTGCCGTAGAGCGACGCGCGCATCAGCTCCGCGTGCGCGGCCACGTGCGACTCGGCGTAGAGCGCGCTCCCGGTGTAGTCCAGGTACACCTGGCCCTGCTCGTCCAGCCGCCGGAACTCGCGGGCGCGCAGGGCGCGGAAGAAGACCTCGATCTCGCTCGCCATGTCGCCCCCTCAGCAGCCGCGCTGGCGAACGCGCTGCACCGCGGCCGCCCCGGCGCCGTCCCTATCCGACGCGCGCCTCGGCAGCTCTGCCGCGGGATCGTCGACCCGCGTGGGTCCCGCGCCTCCGCCGATCCGCGGCACCCCGCCGAAGTAGCGGCTGAGCTCCGCCGTCCGCGCGAACTCGGCGCGCTGAGCGGACGAGGCGTCGGCGGGGAGCATGGGATTCACCACCTCCGTCATCCACTCGTACAGCCCGCCGCGCAGGAAGTAGACGTGCTCGATCCCGCGCGCCCGCAGGAAGAACCAGCCCTGCGCCGCGTGCGTGCCGCCCTCGGAGTAGAGCACCACGGTCTCCTCCGGCCGGATGGCGGCGCGGGTGAGCCCGGTGAGCGAGACGTTCTCGGCGGTCGGGAGATGGAAGGTGGCGTAGTCCTCCGCCCCGCGCACGTCGACCACGCGCAGCCCCGGCTTGCGGTCGCGGATCCACGCGGCGAGCTCAATCGCGGTGACGTGGTCCTGCTCGGCCTCCACCGTCCGCGCCAGCGCGTCGACATCCACCCGTCCGCCCGCCGTCGTGCGGTCCCCCGCCGCGAGCGCGCCGATCGCCAGCACCGTTGCGGCGCCGGCCAGGAGGCGATGCGTCCGCCGCTCCGCGGACGCGCTCACGAGCCGCCTCCAGCGCCGGCGCG
>DASYJZ010000415.1:0-1565 GCA_035995965.1 Longimicrobium sp.
CGCCGCGAAGGCCACGGTGAGCCCCGCGTACCCCAGGAAGGCGAGGACCACGTGGAAGACGAACCAGGGCCCCTGGAACGCCATCACCTGCCGCGACGGCTCCACCCCCACGATCTCGGCGACGGCGGCCACCGCCGCGGCCACGGGGACCAGCACCAGGCCCACGGGCCCGGTGCGCCCCAGCGTCGCCAGCCCCAGCGACCCGGCGGCGATCAGCAGCGCGAACACGGAGAGCGAGGGGCCGAGCCCCACCAGCGGCAGCTCGTGGAACTCGCGGACGAACCCCACCAGCTCCACCGCGTGCGCCACGATCGCTGCGGCCAGCACGGCGGTGGCGATGCCAGGGAGGCGGCGGTCGCTGCGCGCCATCGACACGCCCAGCAGGGCGGCGGAGAGGGCGTACAGCGCCAGCGAGACGAGATGCAGGGTGGCGGTGTTCATCGGGTGGAAAATGCGACGGCGCCCCCGCTTACGGAAGGGCGCCGTCGGGTCCGGCTGCCGGAGGGAGGCCCGGCGGCCCTCAGGGCATCGCCGCCACGCGGCGCACCGGCTGGCCCACGGCGATGGCGGGCTGGTCCAGGTGGGTGATGCGCGCCGACGCCGTACCGTTCATCACCTTCACCACCTGCAGGCGGCCCACGGGGATCTCCGGGCGCGTCCCCCAGTCGCGGCGGGTGCGGGGGAGGAACACCTCGAACACGTCGCCCTCCTTCACCCCCGCCTGCCGCCCCACGTCCAGGAAGGCGATCTCCTCGCTCGCCTGCACCGGGTGCGCCCTCTGGAAGGCCACGATGCGCCCCTGCAGCCCGGTCGACGCGGCCGGGCGCACGTTGTTCGGCACCGGGAAGGCGGCCACCGGCACCACCACGTCGCCGGGCCTCACCTGGTCGAACATCCGGATCACCACCGCCGTGGCCGTGCCGCCGTCGACCGCCGAGACCGTCGCCAGCCCCGTGGGGAGCCAGACGCGCCCGAAGCCCTCCAGCACGCGCCCCGGCCGCAGGAGCTGCACGCGGTCGCCGATGCCGAGCCGGGCGCCCGAGTCGGCCGCCAGGTACACCTGGTCGTACACCTGGATCGTGGGCTGCCGCGAGAGCGGGACCACGGTGGCCGAGACCACCTCGGCCAGGCGCGCCACCTTCGCCACCTCGTTGTCGCGGGCCACGTAGCCGGCGGCGTAGAAGTCGCCCTGACGCACCACCGGGTACTGGGCCCGGCTGGCCTCGAGCACGGTGTTCAGGTCGGTGGTGCGCTGCCCCTGGTTGTAGAACACGGTGTGCTCGCCTTCGCGCTGCCCCACGGCCACCGTGCCGGGGAGCACCAGCCGCTCGTTGGGATAGATGCGGGCGGGATCGCTCACCACGTCGGTGTTGAGCCGGAAGATGTCGGGCCAGAGGAAGGGGTCGGCCAGGTACTGCCGCGCCAGGTCCCACAGCGTGTCGCCGCGGCGGACCACGTGGAGCTCCGGCACCGCGCCGCCGCGCACCGCCTCTGGCTCCTCGACCTGGACGGCACCGTCGCCGACGTAGTAGTTGGCGGGCTCGGTCTTGTCCTGCCCCGGCGCG
>DASYJZ010000416.1:0-3146 GCA_035995965.1 Longimicrobium sp.
GACGGTTCCCCGGGTGCCGCGCCCCAGGCGCGGAAAGGGGCGCTGGATGACGGCGGTGGACGCGGGGCCCCACGCTGGCGGCCCCGGCAAACCCGAGCGAGAGCAGCACCCCCCATGGCTCACCCGACCGTTCAGGACCTCCTCGAAGCCGGTGTCCACTTCGGACACCAGACGTCCCGCTGGAACCCGAAGATGCGCAAGTTCATCTTCGCGGAGCGGAACGGCATCTACATCATCGACCTCAAGAAGACGCTCCGGCAGATCGAGCTGGCGCAGGAGCTGGTGAAGAGCGTGGTCAGCCGCGGCGACCGCATCCTCTTCGTCTGCACCAAGAAGCAGCTCCGCCAGGTGATCCAGGCCGAGGCCGAGCGCTGCAACTCCTTCCACGTGACGGAGCGCTGGCTCGGCGGCATGCTCACCAACTTCACCACCATCAAGAAGCAGATCCGGCGGCTGCGCGAGCTGGAGCGCGGGCAGGAGGAGGGCGCCTTCGACTTCTTCACCAAGAAGGAGCGCCTGATGCTGGACCGCGAGCGCGAGCGGCTGGACAAGTACCTGGTGGGGGTGAAGGACATGGCGCGGCTGCCCGGCGCCCTGTTCGTGGTCGACGCCAAGAAGGAGAAGATCGCGATCTCCGAGGCCAACAAGCTGGGGATCCCGGTGATCGCCATCGCCGACACCAACGCCGACCCCGACGTGCTCACGGTGCCGATCGCCGGCAACGACGACGCGATCCGCTCGGTCACGGTGATCAGCGGGGCGCTGTCGGACTCGATCATCGAGGCGCGCGCCGCCATGCCGGCGGAGCAGCGCCGCGCGGCCGACGAGGCCGAGGTGACGGTGTACAGCACCGAGACCGGCTCCAGCGCGCCGGCCGACGACGACCGGGCCCGCGCCCGCCGCCGTCCCCGTCGCAAGCGCCGCCCGGGCGCGGCGCCGGGAGTGGGTGGCGGCGGGGACGAGGGCGCAGCCGCCGAGTGAGCCGCGCGCCGACGGCTCGGCCGTGAGCAGCACACGGGGCCACCGGCGCGAGCAGCGCTCGTGGCCCCGCTTTTTCGGCCCGCGCCGCGGGCCCTTTCGCAGTTTCCAAGCGACGACCGGAACCGAGGAATAGACCAGTGGCCGAGATTTCCGCGAAGGACGTGAAGGAGCTCCGCGACCGCACCGGCGCGGGGATGATGGAGTGCAAGGGCGCGCTCGGCGAGGCCGGCGGCGACATGGAGCGGGCGATCGACATCCTGCGCGCGAAGGGCGCGGCCAAGGCGGCCAAGCGCGCGGAGCGCGAGACCCGGGAGGGCGCGGTCGGCAGCTACATCCACATGGGCGGCAAGATCGGCGTGCTGGTGGAGGTGGGCTGCGAGACCGACTTCGTGGCCCGTACCGACGAGTTCCAGAAGCTGGTGCGCGACATCGCCATGCACATCGCCGCCGCCAGCCCGGTGGCCGTGCGGCGCGAGGACTTCGCCGCCGACCTGGTGGAGCGCGAGCGCGGGGTGTACCGCGAGCAGATGAAGGAGTCCAACAAGCCGGAGCACATCTGGGACAAGATCGTCGACGGCAAGATCGAGAAGTTCTACGCGGAGCAGGCGCTGGTGGAGCAGCCCTTCGTGAAGGACCCCGACATCACCGTGGGCGAGCTGATCACCCGGGCCTCGGCCAAGACCGGCGAAAAGCTGGAGGTGCGCCGCTTCGCGCGCTTCGCGCTCGGCGAGCAGTGACCTTCAACCGGCTGCGGCGGGGCGACCCGCCGCCACCCGACGTGGCCGGGCTCAAGTACCGGCGCGTGCTGCTCAAGCTCTCGGGCGAGATGCTGGCGGGCGACCAGAAGTTCGGCATCTCGCCCCCCGTGGTCGACTCCCTGACGGACGAGATCCGCCGCGTCCACGAGATGGGGGTGAAGCTCGGCGTGGTGATCGGCGGCGGGAACATCGTGCGCGGGACCCTGGCCAGCCAGCAGGGGATGGACCGCGTGAACGCCGACTACATGGGGATGCTGGCCACCGTGATCAACGCGCTGGCGCTGCAGGACTGGCTGGAGCGCAAGCAGATCGAGACGCGGGTGCTGACCGCCATCCGCATGGAGCAGCTGGCCGAGCCGTACATCCGCCGCCGGGCGCAGCGGCACCTGGACAAGGGGCGGGTGGTAATCTTTGCGGGCGGCACCGGCAACCCGTACTTTTCCACCGACAGCGCCGCCGTGCTGCGGGGGATCGAGATGGAGGCCGACGTCATCATCAAGGCCACCAAGGTCGACGGCGTCTACACCGCCGACCCGGCCAAGGACGCCAGCGCGACCTTCATCCCCGAGATCAGCTTTCTCGACGCCCTATCGCGCGAGCTGGGGGTGATGGACGCGGCGGCGCTCAGCCTGTGCAAGGAGAACGGCACCCCCGTGGTGGTGATGAGCCTGGACCACCCCGACGCGGTGAGCCGGGTGGTGCGTGGCGAGCGCCTGGGCACCCTCGTGCACCCCTGAAGCCCCCATCCCGACCCCATCCAAGACGGACGATCGCCCAATGCCCACGCTGAAGAAGGCCAAGGAGCGGATGGAGAGCGCCCTGGAGTCGCTGCGCCGCGAGTTCGGCGGCGTGCGCACGGGGAAGGCCAGCCCGCAACTGCTGGACGCCATCCGGGTGGAGGCGTACGGGAGCCGCGTCCCCCTGAACCAGGTGGGCACGGTGAGCGCCCCCGAGCCGCGCATGCTCACCGTCCAGCCGTGGGACCGCGGGCTGGTGAAGGACATCGAGCGGGCGCTGCGCGAGAGCGACCTGGGGCTGAACCCCAGCAACGACGGGCAGCTCATCCGCATCCCCATCCCCGCGCTCACCGAGGAGCGGCGCAAGGAGTACGTGCGCCTGCTGCACAAGCTGGCCGAGGAGGGGCGCGTGGCGGTGCGCCAGGCGCGCAAGGACGCCAACGACGAGGTCAAGGCGCGGCAGAAGAAGGAGGGGCTCTCGGAGGACGACATCCGCCGGGAGGAGAAGGAGGTGCAGAAGCTCACCGACCAGTACATCGCGAAGGTCGAGGAGATGCTGAAGCACAAGGAGGCCGAGGTGATGGAGGTCTGAGGACTTGCCTTCGTGCATCCTCAAGATTTTACGGAACGTCTCACGCAGAGACGCGGAGGAACCGAGAGAACCACAAGG
>DASYJZ010000417.1:0-6001 GCA_035995965.1 Longimicrobium sp.
CCGTGTAGGACCCCCGCCCCCCGCCCTGGCGCTTCGCGCCGGTCCCTCCCCCGAACCGCAGGGAGGGACGGGGGCTCGCTTCGCTCGCGGCTGTTCCGGCGCAATCCTCGCCCCGGGAGCGCGCCACCGAGGCGGCCGGGAGGCCGTCGCGTGCGACTCAACTTCGGCAGCACCGCGGCCGGGAGTCCGCGAAGGCGGACTTCGCGTGGTTGTTGCCGCGGTTTCAACCGCCCGGCTACCCCGGCTTCAGCCTCCCCGACCCTCCCCGACGCTGCCCCGGCGCAACCCCGGGGCCGCGTTCAGACCTCGATCTCCAGCCCGTCGTAGGCCCCGAAGACGCCGGGGGGGAGGCGGCGGTCCAGCTCCTCGGCGCTGGTGCGGTGGCTCAGGTGCGTGAGGTAGGTGCGCTCCACGCCCAGCGCCGCGGCCGCCGCGACTGCCTCGTCCACGCTGAAGTGCGTGGGGTGCGGGGTGTCGAACCAGAGCGCGTTCAGCACCAGCACGCGCACCCCCTGCAGCGCCTCGGCGGTGCGCGGGGGGAGGCGCTTGGCGTCGGTCACGTACCCCAGCGCCCCCACGCGGAAGCCGTGCACCTTCGCGTAGCCGTGCGGCACGGGGAGCGGGAGGAGCTCGAAGCCCGCGACCGTCACCGGCTCGAAGCTGCGGTAGTAGCGCAGCTCCGCCTCGGGCTTGGAGGTGCCCTCGATGGGGCGGATGCTGGCGTCGAACACGTAGCCGAAGCGCGAGGCCAGCACCGCGCCGTCCTGCTCCGCCGCGTAGACGGGGAGCGCGCGCCCGGTGCGCTCGGAGAACACGCGCAGGTCGTCCACGCCGTGCACGTGGTCGGCGTGGGTGTGGGTGTAGAACACCGCGTCCACCTCGCGCACCCCGGCGCCCACCAGCTGCAGCCGCAGCTCGGGGGGCGTGTCGATCAGCAGCCGCCGCCCGTCCTCCTCCAGCAGCGCCGCGTGCCGCGTGCGCCGGTCGCGCGGGTCGGCCGAGTGGCAGACGGCGCAGCGGCACCCGATCACCGGCACGCCGAAGCTGGTGCCGGTGCCGAGGAAGCGGAGGAGCATAACGGCGGTGCCTAGTGCCCAGTGCCCAGTGCCCAGCCCGCGCAGTGCGCAACCCGTCGAGGCGGCACCCGAGCCACTTGGCACTTGGCACTTGGCATTTGGCACTTCTGTTTCACACCACCTCGACCTGCAGCAGGTTCGTCGTTCCCGCCACGTGCATCGGCGAGCCGGCGGTCACCACCACGCGGTCGCCGGGGAGGGCCAGGCCGCGCTTCACCGCCTCCTCGCGCCCGCAGGCCAGCTGCTCCTCGAAGGTCGCCTCCTGCGAGCAGAGGATGGGGATCACCCCCCACACCAGCGCGAGCTGGTTGCAGGTCGTCACGCTGTCGGTGAGCGCCAGGATCGGCACCGGCGGGCGGAAGCTCGACACCACCCGCGCCGTGCTGCCGCTGCTGGTGAAGGTGAGGATCAGCGGCGCCTGCAGCCGCCGCACCGCCTCCACCGTGGCGCCGGCGATGGCGCGCGCCGTGGTGATCTCGCCGTCGGCGCGCTCCAGCGGGAAGTCGTAGTGCGGCCCGCCCTCCAGGATGTGCGAGCCCTCGATCTCCTGGGCGATGCGCGCCATGGCCTGCACCGCCTGCACCGGGAACTTCCCCGTGGCGGTCTCGGCGCTGAGCATCACGGCGTCGGTGCCGTCGATGATCGCGTTCGCCACGTCCGACGCCTCGGCGCGCGTGGGGCGCGGGTTCTCGATCATGCTCTCCAGCATCTGCGTGGCCGTGATCACCGGGCGGCTGCTCACGTTGCAGAGCTGGATCATGCGCTTCTGCGCCAGCGGCACCTGCTCGAAGGGGAGCTCCACCCCCAGGTCGCCGCGCGCCACCATCGCCACCGCCGACGCCTCCACGATCGCCGCCAGGTTCTGCAGCGCCAGCCCCTTCTCCACCTTCACCACCACCAGCGGCCCGCCGGCGGGGATGCGCCGCGCCAGGTCCAGCACGTCTTCGGCGGAGCGGACGAAGGAGAGGGCGATGTAGTCCACACCCTGCTCCAGGGCGAACTCCAGGTCGCGCAGGTCCTTGGCGGTGAGCGAGGGGACGCTGATGCGGGTGGTGGGGAGGTTGATCCCCTTGCTGGAGGTCAGCTCGCCGCCGTGGATCACGCGCATCTTCACGCGCGGCGGCTGCACGTCCTCCACGATCAGCTCCATCAGCCCGTCGGCCAGGAGCACCACCTCGCCCACCTCCACGTCCTGCGCCAGCTCGGCGAAGGTGGTGGGGATCTCGCCCGGGAGGTGGTCGCCCTCGGGGGCAAAGGTCACGCTGTCGCCGGGCTTGAGCTCCACCGGCTCGGGGAGCACGCCCACGCGGATCTTGGGGCCCTGCAGGTCGCCCAGCACCGCCACCGGCCGCCCGGTCTGCGCCGACACCATGCGCACGTTGCGGATGGTCTCGGCGTGCCGCTCCAGCTCCCCGTGCGAGAAGTTGATGCGCGCCACGTCCATCCCCGCCTCGATCAGCGAGCGGATGCGCTCGGGCGACCACGAGGCGGGGCCCAGGGTGCAGACGATCTTGGTGCGTCGAACCATCGATCTCTATCGGGCGCGGCGGTGAGGCCCCCGCCGGGCGGCAAGGACCGGACCCGCCCCGGGGACGCACGACAAAGTGCCCCCCGCCGCTCCGGAGCGGCAAGGGGCGGGAGAGAAACTGCGTCGGCGGAGATCGAGAGGCGCCGCGAATGGTTCCAGCCGTGACCCGGAAGTATCGGCCCTCTACGATGCCGGCGGCTGCGGGGGAAATACTGGACAGGCGGGATATCAGTCGACAGGTGCCGCCGTGGCGTGAAAAGCACGCAAAGTAGCCACACTTGACCATGGGCGAGTCAGCCAACGTCCTTGACAGCGGATCTTGAAGGTACGAAATTGGACGCCGTCGGAATTCTTTCTCCATCGGAGGTGCCTCGTGATGCCGCAAGCCGAAGAGCCGCGGGACGAACCGGACTGGGTGAAGCGCCTGCGCGCGGACGGATTCGATGTGCAGGGAGGAGACAACCCTCTCCCATTCGAGCCTGAAGCATCCTTTGCACCCACGCGGCACTGGCGGACACTGACGGTCGTTCGTGCGATCCTGCGCTGGTTCAGGCCGCCCCACCACATCGCCCGGCTGCGGCGGCATGCCCCTGTTCCTTGACGCGTCCGCTCTGGCGAAGAGGTACCTGCCGGAAGGGATCAGCAGCCAGACCGTGAAGGAAGTCGTCAGCCGCTCTTCCGAATGGGGTGGCTCGGTGGTTTCGGCGATCATCAGGCCCGAGGTCGTCTCCGCGGTCGCGGCGAAGGTCCGCGGCAACAGCCTTCCAGTGCAACGGCGCGCGGCGCTCACGCGGATGCCGGCCGTCGTTGCCGCGTTTCATCGGGAATACGGCAACCAAACGTTCCGCATCCTGCCGGTGACCGAGGTGATCCTCGACGACGCGGCCCGGCTCATCGCGGCCAAGCCTACGCTGAACATCGGGGCCGCGGACGCGATTCACCTCGCTACGGCGATCGAGGTCCGTGACCGGCTGGCAGAAGGCGAATCGCTGGTGTTTGTGACCGCCGACCGCGGGCTGGCGGAAGCTGCGGAGGGAGAGGACTTCCCCGTTTTCGACCCCCTCTACCACCGGACGGATCGGCTCGACGAGATTCGTGGCCTCCGCCCCGCTCGGTGAACGTCATGAGCCGAAGGTGGAGTCGCACGGAACATCCATCGCCTCGCCATTCAAGTGCACAGGGTATGGGTACTCGAGGGGGCGCTTCCAATCGGAAGCGCCCCGTTTGCTGAGCGGTGTCGGGTACGCCCGGGTATGCTCGAATTACGCCTCACGATGGCGCCCGACCTCCCGCCGAAGCGTGCAGGTCCTCTGCTGACGTGCGTCAGCTCCTGCCGGGCGCCATCGGCTGAAGCACCGCTCGTCGACTCGCGGACGAATCGCCCGGCAACGACGGGATGTCGACCCCGCGCTCCGCCGCCAGGCGCGCGGTGAGGGCTGGGTCTTCGCGGAGGAGCCGCATCAGGGTGTCCGCGGTTCCGTTCTGGCAGACCGTCCCCCGCTCCCAGCGAGTGACCGTCTTGGGCCCGGCCTTGATGACGCGCTCGAAGGCCTCCTGGCTGAGGTGATACCTCTCCCGCAGAGCCCGGATCTCGTCGGGCGCGAGCAGCCCGTCCTCCTGCCGGGCGATCTCCGCCGCGCGCCGCTGCATCTCCCGCATCTGCCCGGCCGCCAGCAGGATCTCCCCGCAATCCGAACAACGGGAGACCTCTGCCGCCACCGGAATCGAACGATGCTCCAACTGGACCTCACGGGCCACCCGGGCGCGTTCCAGGGAGCCGCCGCATTCGCCACAGGCCTGGGTCAACGGCGTTCACCCATATACGACCGCCGCGCTGCGGGCGCCGTGCGTGGCGCGGCGCAGCTCGCGGACGCGCTCGCGGCACTCGCGCAGCTCCGAGTTGAAGCGCTCGGCGGCCTGCTGGAAGAGGCTCCCCCGCGCCACCGTGGACGGGTCGCCGCCGGCCAGCTCGCGCATGGTGCGGCGCAGCGCGTGGTCGGTGGCGTAGCCGGCGGCGCGCGCCACGTTCACCACGCTGCGGCCGTCCTCCTCCAGCAGGGTGGCCGCCAGCAGCACGCGCATCCAGGCCAGCAGCCGGCGCGGCGGCGGCAGGCCCTCGCGCCGGCACCACGCCGAGGCGGTGCGCGGCTCCACGCCGAAGAGCGCCGCCAGCTCGGGCGCGCCCCCGCCGTCCACCGCCACCTCGCAGGCGGCGCGCACCAGGTTGCGCGCATACTCCGACGCGTAGCTGGAGAGCTCGTCCTCGACCCTTCGCTTCAGCGGGCGGGCGCGCGTGGCCCGTAGCCGCTGCCACACCGCGCCCGGCGAGGTCTCCAGCAGCAGGTCCAGCACCTCGCTCGCCCCCCACGCATACATCGCCGACGCGTGCTCCGCCCATTCCTCGCGCAGCGGCATGGCGGCGAGGAGCGGGATGCTCGGGCGGCGCCACATCAGCTCCCGCAGCCGCGGCGACGGGCCCTGCGACGGCGTGCGCCCCAGGTAGGGATCCGCCAGCACCGTCACCGACGGCGCGGCGCCCTCGAGCGCGGCGGCGAGCGCGTCCCACCCGTCCACGAAGCGCGCGCGGTACTCGTCGGGGAGCTCCGCGAAGCGCCGGAGCGCCGGCGTGTCCGTCACCAGCACCAGCCGCTCGCCCGGGAGCAGCTCATCGCGCAATCGGGCGCGTCGGGCGCTCATTTCATGCGTCCGGCGTGTTTCTGCGTCCACTTTTGCCATTATGATGTAGGCTCCGTTTTCTTCGCTTCCCCGTTTACGGAGGTTACCACCGTGAAGCTCATCCGCCCAGCCCTGATCGCCACGGCCGCCCTCTTGGCCGCCGCCTGCACGCAGACGCCCACTTCGGGGGCAGTTCCCGGCTCCGCGCGTCTCGACGGCGGGAACTCGCTGGGCTCGGGCAACAGCGTGCCGACCGACACCACCGGGCGCGGCGGCAATACGCTCGGCTCCGGGGCCTGAATCACCTCAGGTGGCCAGGGCGAAGCGGCTGCAACGCGTCGGTCATCTCCCACGCGACCGCCTCGTCCGTTCGCCATAAGTGCGTTTCCTCACCTCACTTGTCACGGAGGTTATCGTCGTGAAGCATATTCGCCCAATCCTGATCGCCGCCACAGTGCTTCTCAGCGCCTGCACACAGACACCTACCTCGACGTCGGCCGCCGGATCACCACGATTCGACGGCGGGATCCCGGGCACCAGCGTGCCCCCGGACACTGTGCGCCGTGGAGGGAACACAATGGGATCTGGAAACTAGGCAGCCCTAGGCAGCGATGGGACGTAGTGGACGGAGCGCGTTGATCATCTTCTGAGCCACCGCCTCGCTTCGTCCCGTGCCGGTACGACGGGATCGACGCGCCGGATGATCCTGGCTGCATCCGGC
>DASYJZ010000418.1:0-9031 GCA_035995965.1 Longimicrobium sp.
CGATGTCGCTGCTGCGGAGCTGCTCCTCGGCGGCGCCGCTCTCGCCGGTGGGGTAGCTGATCTCCCACTTCAGCAGCGGCGGGTGCAGGTTGGCGTTGAACTGCGCGTCGCCGCAGATCTCCGCCAGCAGGTCGTCGGTGAGGGCCGCGTTCTCGCGCCGCACCTGCTCCTGCACGTCGTCCGGCAGCATGTAGAGGAAGCGCGAGAAGTACTTCCCGAACCCCGCCGTGTAGCTCCCCCCCTGCAGGATCAGCAGCGGGTCGCCGCCCGGCCCCGCGTCCGGCGCGAGGCAGGCGAAGGTGCCCATCGAGCGGCACACGCCGGAGGTGTTCTCCACCCCCTGCAGCGCCTCCTCCACCTCGTCGGTGGTGAGGCCGATCTCCTCCGCGTCCGGCGCGTCGTGCCACTTGCGGCGCAGCACCTCGCCCAGCCGCTCGCGCGACTCGCCCAGCCGCTTGATGAAGGGCAGCTCGTAGGGGTTGCCGATGTTGTAGCCCTTCAGCTCCTCGTCCTGCACCCCGCCGCGCGCCTTCGCCTCCTTCTCCACGTGAGACTTGAAGTGCTCGCGGTAGAAGTCCTCGTAGAACACCAGCAGGGGGACGCTGCCGCTTTCGCCGTAGTAGTCGTCGAAGAAGTGCCGCATGGTGGCCTGCTCCGCGCGCGGCCAGGCGACGCGCGAGGTGAGGCGCGCCCATTCGGACCAGCGGTCGAAGGTGCGGCGCACGGCGGGCGTGAGCGCCACCTCGGCGCGCGCGGCGGAGGTGGCGTCTTCGTAGAAGGGCATGTCGCGCCGCAGCCGCTGCTTGATCTCCATCGCCTCGATGGCGGCGGTGAGCAGCGCGCCCATCTCCTCGATCATCCGCGCGCGCTCGCCCACCTCGGCGTCGGTGTAGCGCTCCACCACGCCGCGCAGCTCGCCCAGCAGCGCGGACGACTGGCGGGCGTGGTCGTCGTCGATGGCGTCCAGCAGGGCGCGGAAGGGGAGGTCCCAGTCGGCGTCCTGCTCGCGGATCCCGGTGTGGAAGCGCAGGAAGCCGATCTCGATCAGCTTGTCGAGGTACGCCTCGGCCTCCTCGGGGGTGGCCTCGATCTGGGGGTCCTTGCAGAGTGCGTCGATCAGCTCGCCCAGCGTGGGCGTGTCGCCGCCCTTGAACGAGGCGGCGATCAGCTCCAGCACCTCGTTGTTCGCCAGCCGCTGGAACACCTCGCGCGCGTCGATGGCGGTGAGGAACACCAGCCGGCCGTCCTTCTCCCGCAGCGTGGGGTTGGGCTCCACCTTCAGCGCGTGGCGCACGGCGGGGCGCGTCTTCAGGTGGTCGAAGAGCAGCCCGTAGATGAACTTGTTGACGCGCACGTAGCTCCGCTTGCGCCGCGGGTCGCCCACGAAGCGGAAGGTGCCGTCGAAGCCGCCCTCGTTCACGAACTCGCCGGGGATGATGGCGCAGAAGGTGGAGAAGGGGGTGGCCTTCATCGCCATGCGCGCGTAGTAGCGCAGCAGCCCGCGTTCGGCCTTCTCGTCCTTCCCCCCCAGCTCCGCCCCCGCCGTCCGCGCCGCGTCGCCGTAGCGGCCGAGCGCGGTGTAGAGGGAGCGGCTGGAGATCATCAGCCCCTTGTGGAAGTCCGCGTCGTCGAGGAGCGCGAGGAAGCGGCGGCGCAGCTCGGGCGTCTCTGCGGCGTACGCCTCGCGCAGCGCGGACTCGAGCGCCGCGCGCTCCTCCAGCCGCGCGGCGAAGGCGCGCAGCGTGTCCGCGGACGCGGGGTCCAGGCGCGCGGCGGCCTCGTCCACCCTGGCCGCGGCGGCGGGGCGAATGTTGTAGAGCTCGCGCTTGAGGGTGATCAGCCGGTTGCGGAGCGGGCGGTCGTCGCCGGCCGCGCCGATGGCGGCGAAGAGGACGGAGGAGAGCGGCTCGCGTCCGTCGTGCAGCGCCTGGTCGGCCGCGAGCAGGC
Organism: Longimicrobium sp.; assembly: GCA_035995965.1. GTDB lineage: Bacteria > Gemmatimonadota > Gemmatimonadetes > Longimicrobiales > Longimicrobiaceae > Longimicrobium. The sequence goes on from DASYJZ010000418.1 coordinate 1,948, forward strand.
GGTCGAGCTGCTCCAGCGTGCGGGTGGCGCGCAGGCCGTCCACGCTGTCGGCGGGCGCGCCGGAGACGCGGCAGACGAAGCGGGTGCCCAGCCACTCGCCGGTTTCGGGGCGGCCCTCCTGCCAGGGTTCCATCATCGGTACGGCGGCTCTCGGGAACAGGGGCGGCGACCGCGCGCACTCAGCGGGCGGAAACGTGTCCGAAAAAGGCACGGCGGAAACCGATGATAACCAGCGCTCGCGCGGCCACGCAAGTGCCCCAGCCGCCAGTGGACGAGGTGCGCAGTTTCGTGGATCGGCGGCACTTACGGAAGGGGGTCTCACACGGGGTCGGCGGAGTCAGCGGAGGAACATCGGGCCGTTCTCCGTTGACTCCGTTGACCCCGTGTGAGGCCATTCAGTTCTGGAAAGCCTGGATCACGCGAGCCGGGAAGCGCGGCTCCCGGGAATGGGTCAGCGCAGGCCGGCGAGGGTGACGGAGAGAAGGAGGAGCATGCGGGTGGCGGGAAGGGCGCTGTCGCGGTCCGCCCACTCGCTCAACGTGTGCTGGTCGCCGCCGCGCGCGCGGCCCACCGAGATGGCCGGGATGCCGCGCGTCACCGCCACGTTGGAGTCGGTGGAGCCGGTCGCCTCCGCGCGCGTCTCGATCCCCAGGAAGCGGTGCACGTCCAGCGCGGTCTGCACGATGGCGCCGGCGCGGCGGTCCCGCAGCATCTCCTCGGTCCCCGCGGCGGCCAGGTGCTGCACCGGCTCGCGGCTCCACTGCACCCGGTTCTCTCGCGCGGCGGCCTGGACGCGGCCGGTGATCTCGGCGTCGAGCGAGTCGAGGAGCGCGGGGTTCACCGAGCGTAGGTCGACGGTGAACCACACCTCCTGCGGGATGGCGTTGAAGACCCTTCCGCCGCCGACCATCCCCACGTTGTACACCGCGCCGCCGCGCCCCTCGGGGATGCGCAGCTCGTAGATGGAGCGCACCGCGTCGGCCAGGGCGCGGGCCGGGTGCGGCTTGCCGGTGGAGCTGTTGGTGTGGCTCCCCTCGCCGGTGAAGTGGTAGCGCGTCCAGTAGATCCCCAGCGCGCCGTAGGACACCGGTCCCAGCCCGCCGTCGACCGCGACGAGCATGTCGGGGCGCGGGTTGTGGGCCAGCCACCAGTCCATCCCCCTGAGCCCCAGCTCCTCCTGCACCGTGGCGACGATCACCAGGTCGCCGCGGGTGCGGACGTGCGCCCGGTTGAGCGCGCGCACCACGGCCAGCATGTCGGCCACCGAGGCGGAGTTGTCGAAGACGCCGGGCGCGCGCAGGGTGCCGCCGTCCACCTTCACCGTGAGGTCGGTGTCGAGCGGGTGCACGGTGTCCAGGTGCGGCGCGAACACCACGACGGGCCCGCCGCCCTCGCCGCGCCGCCGGCCGGTGACGTTGCCGATGGAGTCGATCGACACCTCCAGCCCCTCGGCCCGCATCTGCTCCGCGACGTAGGCGGCGCGCTGCTGCTCGTGCGTGGACTGCGCCGGGATCTGGGTGATGCGCACCCACTCCTCCACCTGCGCCGGGAAGTTCCCGTCGATCCACGCCAGTGCCTCCCTCACCGCCGGCGCGCCCGCCACGCGCGGCGACCAGAGCGTCGGGTAGCGTTCCTGCTGCTGCCCGTTCGCGACGGACGAGGCGAGGACCAGCGCGAGGGGGATGGGGGCGAGCCGGGTGAGCTTCATCGGACGGCGTGGAGAGGGGGAATGGACCGGCGGTCGTGAGATTTGACAGGAAACCTGCTGATCGTCAACTCGCGACGATGGATCGAGTGCTGCGCGAGTCGATTGCTCGTCACCTGAAAACCAGCTAGATTGCCATAGCGGGAATTACCCACTTACCCAGAGAGGGCAGATGCCGTTCATGACGGTCGACAGGCGCGGACGGGGCACGTTCCCGGAGGAAGTCCGCCGAGAGCTAGGTCTGGGTTCCGGGGACACGAATCTCGTGATCCTGGAGAGGACCGACCGAGGCACCTTCGAGCTCGTGCCGGCGTCCCTGGTCCCGAAAGACCAGCTCTGGTTCCATCACCCCGACGTTCAGGCGAGGGTGGCCGAGGCCGAGGCCGATTTCCGCGAAGGTCGCTTCACGCGGACGGACACTCCCGAGGAGGCCCAGGCGTACCTCGACAGCCTGAAGCGTGCCGCGGAATAGAGGCTTCCTAGCCGCGCAATGGTCTCGGCGGTGGAGCAAGACGTATGGAGCCTTGTCGCACGATCGGCAGAAGGGGACCGACAAGGTCGCAATTGCTCTCATCAAGCAAGAGCCGACTCCCGGGATGCGGATCAAGCCGATAGAGCCGGAGAAGTACTACAACGAGGCCCGGATCAACGATGGCGATCGCCTCGTCTTCCGCGTCGAAAGCGGTTGCGTCTGGTTCGTGGATGTCGTCGAGCATGATGACATCGACAGGTACGGCAAAAAGATCGAAGGGCTCTTCTGAAAACCTGATCTCCAACCTACTTGAGCCTCAACCCGCCGCCGGTAAACCCAGGGCGGACGCGAGCGGCGCGAAGGCGGCGCGAGGTGCCTGCACGAGCACGGGGCGGGCGCGTGGATCCAGCCAGCGCAGCAGCGCCTCCATGTCGGCCGCGTCCATGGCGGTGCAGCCGACGGTAGGGACGCGGGGCGCCTGCCAGACGTGCATGAAGATGCACGAGCCGCCGCCCGGAACCGGCGGCGCGTCGTTGTGCGACACCCAGATGCCCAGGCGGTAGACGTCGCTCGCGAGCCGCATCTCCTCGTGGCTGCTCCAGTCGGGGAGCGGGACGGTGTCCTGGTCCACCAGCCGGTTGTAGCGCACGGATGTGGGGTCGTCGACGCACTTCACGCTCGCCCGGCTGTGGACGTACGGCAGCCGGATCCACGCCACCGAGTCCGCCGGGGCATAGCCGAACGCCGGCCCCAGCGCGAAGATGCCGGCCGGCGCCTTGCCGTCTCCCTCGCGTTTCTCGGGTCCCGCGCCGTGCTCCACCGCCCATCCCCGTCCCCACGCCAACCCCGTCCGCCCCACCGCCGCCGGGATCGGAGCGCCCACCGCCCGCCATGGCGCGGAGGGCGACGCACGCTCGTAACGCTGCAGCACGGCGTCCGTCGAGTCCCAGTCTGCCGTCAGCGAGACGATGGCCTGGAGCGGCGGCGCGGTCTCGCTCACCTGCGCAACGCCGCGGGCGGACGCACAGGCGGCGATCGGAAGCGCGGCGAGGACGGCGAGGAGTGCTGAACGGCGCATGTGGGATCGGATCGGGTTGATTTCGTGGGCCGCGGGGGAACCCGCCCCCACCCTGGCGCTTCGCGCCGGTCCCTCCCCCGAACTGCAGGGGAGGGACGCGGACTCGCTTCGCTCGCGGCTTTTTCAGCGAGCCTTCGGCTTCCGTGAGGTTCCGTGGACGTCGGTGCGGTTTCAACTGCCGGGCTCGATCCCTCCCAACGCCTCCGCATGCCGGGGCGCCAGCGCGGACGCGTTGACGGAGGGGCGCAGGCGCGCGATCAGCGCCAGCAGGTCGGCGCGGTCGGCGGTCGTGCGCAGATGCGCTTCGAGGGCGAGCTCCAGCGCGCGGCGGTCGGTGGCGCCGGCCGCGGCCTGGTCGCCGCGGGCGCGGAGGAGCTCGGCCTCGGCGGCGGTGAGCTCGGCCCACGCGAGCAGCACGTCGGGGTCGCCCACCATCTGGCCGGCGGTGGCGGAGTCCATTCGCGGCGCCAGGCCGGCCATCGGACCGAGCAGCTGCGCAAGGATGCCGCGGGCCTCCACCACGTCCTGCTGCGTCTCCCCGCCGTCGCGGAGCTTCCCGAGCAGCGCCTCCACCAGCCGGCGCATCTGCTCGATCAGCCGCAGGATGTAGTCTTTCTTCTCGGACGACGTGAGCATCTGGGTGCGAGAGTGCGAGAGTGCGACTACGCCGCGGCCAGCGCGCGGCGGATGGCTCCGCTGGCGACCTGTTCCTTCACCATTCGGGCCGCGCTGCCGGCGAGAGTGATCTTCACGTCGCAGAGCACGGGCCGGAAGCTGAAGCGGTCCATCAGCCCCAGCAGCCGGTAGCTCTGGCAGGCACCGACGTCGCTCCACGGGATCAACAGCCGCGGTGAGGCGAGGGCGAAGAGCGGGAACACCGAGAGCTGCACACCTTCGTCGCCCACGGACACGTTCAGGCAGTTGCGGTACCTCACCGGGATGCCGAACCGGTTCATCCCCCCGCTCCCCATCCACACCCTGTCCGTGACCGTCGCGAGGCCGCCGCGATACGCCCGGGCGAGCGACGTCCATCCGCTGAAGAACGACAGGAGCAGCGTCACGCCGGCGAACAGTCCCGCGAACGCGATCGAGTTCAGCACGACCAGGTAGATCGGATTCATCGTGTCTGGTAGGGTCCCGGCCCGCTCCATGGCGGCGGATGGAATACGGATCGATGACGGCTGAGGTCGCGCGGGCTACTCCGCGGCGAGGGCGGCGGCGAGCCTCGCCGCGAGCTCCGGCGGGTCCGTGCGGCGGACGACGACGGTTGGCGTGCCGTGCCATGCGGCGCACTCGCGGATCGCCCGCGCGACGTCCGCCACCAGCCCCTGCGTCACGCGTACACCCGGCTCCAGGTAAAGGGCCTTCACCTCGAACACGCCATCGCGGCGGTGCGCCTTGGGGTCCAGCCGCCCGATCAGCGCGCCGCGGCGGAGGATGGGCAGGGTGAAGTAGCCGTAGACGCGCTTCGGCGCGGGGGTGTAGCACTCCAGCCGGTATTCGAAGCCGAACAGCTCGCTGGCCCGCGCGCGGTCCCACACGATCGGGTCGAAGGGCGAGAGCAGCGTCGTCAGCACCGGCTTCACCCGCCCCGCAGCGGCGGACGCGGCGAGGGCGCGGTGATCGGGATGGACGTACCCCGGCTCCTTCCATCCCTCCACCTCCACGGTCTCCAGCGAGCCTTCCGCCGCTAGGTCGCGGACGAGGCGCGGGGTCTCCTTCTTCCCCATGCGGAAGTAGTCGGCCACCCACTTCGCCTTCGTCACGCCGAGCGCGCGCACGGCCTTCAGCGCCAGCGCGCGGTGGGCGGCGTCGGCGGAGGGGAGCGCCGCGTCGTCCCAGCCGGGGAGCACGCGCTCGCGGAGGTCGTAGACGCGCTGGAAGCCGTCGCGCCGAGCGATCATCAGCTCGCCGGCGGTGAAGAGCGACTCCAGGATGCGCTTCTCCGGCTTCCATCCCCACCACCCGCCGCCGCCTTTGTCCGGCCGCTCGAAGTCGACCGAGCGCACCGGGCCGTGCTCGCGCACCTGGCGCAGCAGGCGCTCCACGTCCGCGGCGTGCTTCTCCATCACCGCGTGCGAGTACCGCCACCGCATCCACCCGCGGTCCAGCATGCGGTTGCGGAAGAGCGGGTAGTCCTCGACCGGGAGGAAGCACGCCTCGTGCGCCCAGTACTCGAAGATCGCGCCCTCGGCCAGCAGCTCGTCCAGCCAGCGCGGCTCGAAGTCGCCGATGCGCGTCCAGAGCACCAGGTACGGGCTGCGGTTCACGACGCTGATGGTGTCGATCTGCAGCGCGGCCATGCGGCGGATCGCGGCGAGCACGTCCGCCTTCCGCGCCTTCCGCCGCGGCCGCCGCTCGAGCCCCTGCGCCGCCAGCACCAGCGCGCGCGCCGCGTCCCGCGAGAGTCGGAGGGTCAAGGAGGGAACGAGTCCGATCAGATGAGGAAGTGGGACGATGCGAACGGTGCGAGCAACCTCGCGGCTGCGACGGCACACAGCCCGCCTGCGCGGACACCAATGGCGCGATTCACCTCGCCGCACCGGGAGAGGGAGCGCAGGCCGTGGCGGTTGACGCCGCGATCCCTACGCGGACGCGGGTTCGCCAGCGCGCAGCTCCGCGACGAGCACCCGCACCAGCTCGGCGGCGGAGAGGGCGCGGGCGCGGTGGGCCTCGGTGCCGGCCCAGAGCGAGAGGTAGCCGGCCTCGCCGCGCTTGCCCGCGGCCGCGCGCATGGGGCGGGTGAGCGCGTTCTGCGCGGGGAAGGGCAGGATCGCGTCGCGGATCGGCTCCACGCGGAGGATGAACGCGTTCTCGATGCCGCGCGCGGGGCGGCCGGAGAAGGCGCGGGTGATGACGGTTCGGTCGTCCGTGGCGGCCAGGATGGCCTGCTTGTAGGCCTCCGCCGCGCCAGATTCCACGCAGGGCACGAACGCCGTCCCCATCTGCACCGCCACGGCGCCGGCCGCGAGCGCGGCCGCGACGTCGCGGCCGTCCATCACCCCGCCGGAGGCGATCACCGGCAGGCGCGTGGCCGCCACGACGGCGGCCGTCAGCTCCAGCGTGGGCACCATCGCCTCCTCGAAGCCGCTGGCGAAGGTGCCGCGATGCGCGCCCGCCTCGGCACCCTGCGCCACGATCGCGTCCACGCCTGCCGTCGCGAGCCTCGTGCCCTCCTCCACCGTGGTCGCGGTGCCCATCGCCACGATCCCGCGCTCGCGGAGCCGCCGGAGTGCGTCCGCGGGCGGGATGCCGAAGGTGAAGCTGAACGCGGCGGGGCGCTCGTCCAGCACCACCTGGAGCTGCGCCGGGAACGGGTCCGGCGGCACGGGGGAGACGGACGGCTCCGGCAGGCCGAGCTCCTGGTGCACGGTGCGCATGAGCGCCAGCATCGGCGCGGGTTCGCCCATCTCCAGGTGGTAGCCGCCCGCGAACAGGTTGACCGCGAACGGCCGGCCGGTGAGCGCGCGGACGCGGCGGAGCTCGTCGGCGATCTCGGCGGGCCGGAGGTACGCGCCGGCCACGGAGCCCAGCCCGCCCGCGTTCGACACCGCCGCCACCAGCCCGGGGGTCGACGGCCCTCCGCCCATCGGCGCGGCGATGATCGGGTGCTCGATGCCCAGGCGGCGGAGGAACGAGGGATCGGTCATCGGTGCCTCACGGAGATTGGGACGGGCCTTCCGCCGCCGGGCCGGCCGAGCCTCTAGTGAGGCGCAGGCGACCGTGCCTCGTTCAGCACTTGGCACTTCCGCACTCTCGCACTCTCGCATGGTCTGCTCCCCGCAGATTGAACCAGTTAGAATGGGAGTCAAAACTGCCCGGGAGGGCA
>DASYJZ010000419.1:0-13793 GCA_035995965.1 Longimicrobium sp.
GCTCGGGCGTGCACCTGTACTTCGGTTCGTTCCGCGAGCTGGCGCGGCTCGACGAGGACTTCGACTGGGAGGCGGAGCTCTGGGAGACCATCACCCACGAGGTGCGCCACCACCGCGAGTCCACGGCGGGCGAGGACGCGCTGGAGGACATGGACTGGGCCGAGGACGAGAACTTCAGGCGCCGCGCCGGGAAGCGCTTCGACCCGTTCTTCTTCCGCGCCGGGACGGCGGTGGGCGACGGCGCCTGGGAGGTGGACGGCGACCTGTTCGTGGAGCGCGAGCTCACCGCGGATGAGCTGGAGGACGGGGAGGCGCTCGCCGTCACCATCGACGGCGAGGAGGTGCTCGTGCCGCTCCCGGACCACATCGGCGACGAGCACTACCTGTACCTGGACGGCCGCTGGGACGAGGGGCGCGACGTGGCGCTGGTGCTCGTCCGCCGCCAGGGCGCGTGGGAGCAGCTCCAACGACTGTTCACCCGTCCGCGGCCGGAGGTGCTGCAGACCTCGGTCGACGTCGGTCCGCGGTCGAGCTGAACCGCTTCTCACGCCGAGCCGCGGAGCCCGGAGAAACCGCGATTCCCCTGCGGCTCTGCGACTCTGCGTGAGACGTCGTTGCGGAGCCTACCGGCGGGGAAGCTTCGGCGCCCGGTTTGCAGACGGGTTCCCGGGGAATGCGGAGGAATCGGAGCAGCGGAGGAGACGGAGTGACGGAACCGGATGCGGGGGCTGCGCCGGCTGCGCGGCGCGACGGGGGGCCCTTCCTGACCCCCTACGAGATGGCGTTCGGCGAGGCGGGGTTCGAGAACCGCGTCTTTCCGCGCATCCAGGCCGAGGCCGACGAGCACGGCGACGACCCCACGCTGCGCGAGCGCTTCGGCTTCCTCACCCTGGCCGGCGACGCGGCGCGCGACATGGTGCCGTCCGAGGCCTCGCACGAGGCAATGGAGGAGTACCGCGCCCTCCTCTACCACGCCTTCAACTTCTGGCGCTTCGGGCGGCGGATGTACGTGCTGGACTCCCCCGTCGCCCGCTACCTCGTCGAGGCCGCGCCGGCGCTGGCGGGATGGGAGCTGAGCCTTCCCGCGCCCGCCGTGTACGTCCGCCTCCCGCCCAACCTCTTCTGGGCGAGCATCGCCACCGACGTGCCGCCCGAGCCGGTGGACGGCTTCTTCGCCACCGTGGCGGACGGCACGGACCCGCTGGGCGCGCCCTTCCAGGAGCTGCAGGTGCTGATGGTGCTGGGGCTGCGCCGCGCCCGCGCCGGCTTCAGCGTGATTCCCTTCGCCACCGAGGCGGGCCCCGGCATCCCCGCCACCTGGGCCGAGGCGCCGGGGCGCGAGGGCGCGAAGGACTTCGCCAACATCCTCCCTGGCGGAGAGATGGCGGGGCTCTACTCCATCCTCACCACCACCGAGGCGCTCAAGCTGCTGGCGCGCGCCCTCTGGTACGTGCAGACGCATCCGTCCGACGTGGAGCCGTTCGCCGCGCCGGAGCGCCGCGGCGAGGACCGCCCGGGGCAGGTGCCGCTCTCGCGCCTCCCCTTCCACCGCGTGCGCCTGGCCGGCGGGAGCGGCCTGGACCACCAGGGCGCGGAGGGATGAAGGCGCCGGAGGCCGCCGGTGTCCTCGCGGAGATCTCCATGCTCCTGGAGGTGGTGGGCGGCGACCCTTTCCGCGCGAAGGCGTACGCCACCGCCGCCCGCCGCCTCGAGGCCAGCGGCGCCGACCTCACCCAGCTCGCGGCCGAGGGGCGGCTCACCACCCTCCCCGGCGTGGGCGCCGGCATCGCCGAGGTGCTCCGCGAGCTGGTGGAGACGGGCCGCTCGTCGCTCTTCGACCGACTCGCCGCCGACACGCCGATCGGGCTGTACGACCTGCTGCGGATCAAGGGGCTCGGCCCCAGGCGGGTCCGCACCCTCTACGCCGACCAGGGGATTGACTCGCTCGACAAGCTGGAAGCGGCCGCGCTCGCCGGGCGCCTCGCCTCCCTCCCCGGGATCGGGGAGGCGACGGAGAAGAAGATCATCGAGAGCGTGGCCTTCGCGCGGGCGGCGCGGGGGCGCCGGCGCCTGTACGCGGCGCTGGAGGTGGCCGAGCGGCTGCTGGAGTGGCTCGACACCCTCGGCGGCGTGCAGCGCGCCCAGGCCGCGGGCGAGGTGCGGCGCGACCTGGAGGTGGTCGATTCCGTCGATCTCGTGGCCGCCGCGAAGGACCCGGACGCCGTCCTCGCCGCCTTCCGCGGCCTCAGCGGCGCCGCGTCCTCGCCCGCGTCCGCCGGGGACCGGGCGGAGATCCAGTTCTCGGACGGGCTGCGGGCGCGGCTGGTCTGCGTAACCCCCGCGCGCTGGGCGACGGCGCTGCTCCACGCCACCGGGAGCGCCGAGCACCTGGCGCAGCTCGGGGCGCGCGCGGAGACGCTGGGGCTGCGGCTGGCGGAGGACGGGCTCTGGCGCGGCGCGAAGCGCGTCGCCGCCCGCGACGAGGCGGCGGTGTATCGCGCGCTGGGGATGGACTTCGTGGAGCCCGAGCTGCGCGAGGGGTGGGGCGAGGTCGAGGCCGCCGCCGCGGGGACGCTGCCGCGGCTGGTGGAGGTCGGCGACCTGCGCGGCACCTTCCACTGCCATACCACGTACTCGGACGGGCGCGCCTCGGTGGCGGAGATGGGCGAGGCGGCGCGCGAGCGCGGCTGGCGTTACCTGGGGATCGCGGACCACTCGCAGTCCGCCGGCTACGCGGGCGGGCTGCCCCCGGCGAAGGTCAGGAGCCAACAGGCGGAGATCGACGGCTGGAACCGCGCCCACGGCGGCAAGGGGAAGCAGCGCTTCCGCCTGTTCAAGGGGGTGGAGAGCGACATCCTGCCCGACGGGCGGCTGGACTACGACGACGGCGTGCTCGCCTCGTTCGACTACGTGGTCGGCTCGGTGCACTCCGCCTTCAACTTGGGCGAGCGGGCGATGACGGAGCGGCTGGTGCGCGCCGTCTCCAACCCGCGGCTCACCATGCTGGGCCACGCCACCGGGCGACTCCTGCTGCGCCGCGACGGCTACGAGGTGGACGTGCGGGCGGTGATCGACGCGGCCGCCGCGCACGGGGTGGCGGTGGAGATCAACGCCGATCCCTCACGCCTCGACGTCGACTGGAGGAACGCGCGCTACGCCGCCGAGCGCGGCGTGCTGGTGCCCATCAACCCCGACGCGCACTCCACCTCGTCGCTGGACAACGTGCAGTGGGGGGTGCGGGTGGCGCGGAAGGGGTGGCTGGGGCCGCGCAACGTGCTGAACGCCTACGAACTGGAAGAGGTGGAGGAGATCTTTGCCAAGAGAAAGCAGGGCCGCGCGCCGTGAGCGCCTGGGCCGGGTGCTGGACCGGCTGGAGCGCGAGTACCCCGACAGCCGCTGCTCGCTGGACCATGCAGGCGCGCTGCAGCTCGTGGTCGCCACCGTGCTCTCCGCGCAGACCACCGACGCGTCGGTGAACCGGGTGACGCCGGCGCTCTTCGCCCGCTTCCGCACCGCGGCGGAGTACGGCGACGCGGCGCAGGAGGAGATGGAGGAGTACCTCAAGACCCTCAACTTCTTCCGCAACAAGAGCCGCTCGCTGATCGGCCTGGGCCGCGCGCTGGCGGACCGCTTCGGCGGCGAGGTGCCGCGGACGATGGACGAGCTCACCTCGCTCCCCGGCGTCGGGAGAAAGACGGCGAACGTGGTGCTGGGCGTCGGCTTCGGCATCGCCAAAGGCGTCGTGGTCGACACCCATGTGAAGCGGCTCTCCGCCCGCCTGGGGCTGACGAAGGAGGAGGACCCCGAGAAGGTGGAGCAGGACCTGCTGCCGCTCCTGCCGCCGGAGCGGCGCGTGCACTTCACCCACCTGATGATCGACCACGGCCGCGCCGTCTGCACCGCGCGCCGGCCCTTCTGCGAGCGCTGCGTGGTCGCGTCGCTCTGCCCCACGGCGCCCGTCGCCTACCGCATGGAGCCTGGACCCCCGGAGCCGGCCGCGGAGCCGTTCTTCGAGCCCCTGGCCATCGTCGACTGAAACGTCGGGCTTATACCGATCACCACGATCAACCGTGCATTCGTGCAAACCCGAAGACGTCATCCTGAGGCCGGCCACCGCTCATCCTTCTATCCGGCAAAGACTTGGCAGGCCGAAGGATCTGTAGCCGACCCATCAATACACCTCAGAAACGCACAGTCAGTCCGGGGAATTCTGGTTTACCCCATCTGACATCTTCTTCGTTCAGACCGCCGGTCTTCCACTGGTTTCGTGAGACCGCCGTCGCCGTTCGCGAGCGGAACGACACCATTTACGCCATCGCTTGTACGCGGCCGGGTACGCCGTTATGATGCAGGCTGCGGTTCAATCCGCGACCCTTCCGCTGCATGCCTTCCCATCTCCCGGAGGCTCCCGTGACGCTCGACCCCGACTCCCTCGAAGTGCAGTCGTTCGCGATGTCCGCACCCGGCGGTCCGATCAGCGACTGCTGTACCGGCTGCGTGAGCGGCTGCGGCATCAACCCCACCGCCGGCGGCTGTGCCAGCGCGGGGAACACCTACGAGTACCCGGACTGCGGCGCCGGCACCATCATCCCCATGGACGCCGCGTACTGACGCGGCGACGCACCCGTCCGGCCACGGCCCCGCGCCCAAGCCGGATGGCGTTTTTTCGGCCACGAGCGCGCCCTGCCGGCGCGCGACGGCCCCTCGGGCGCACGCGCGCTCCCCTCCACGCCTTCCCGCCCCCTCCGGAGATGAACACCATGGCACGCTCCCGGCTCGACCTCACCTCGCTCGACGTGACCTCGTTCGACGTCCAGGCCCCCGGGCTGCAGCCGCTCGGCGGCCAGGCCAACCTGGCCGCCGGCCCCTGGTGCTGCACCGGCTGCGACAGCGGCTGCGGCATCTTCCCCACCGCCGGCGGCTGCCAGAGCGGGGGCAAGACGTACGACGCGGAGTGCGGCGTGCTGACCGCCTACCCCTGCGACAGCGTCGACATCTGCGCGATCTGACGGGCGTAGCGGCCGCCTCCGGACGGGGGCGGCCGCTTCGCGGGCACCATCACGGCCCGATCGGGCCAGCGGACGTACCGAAGGCGCGCCGGCCCATTTCGCGCCGGACGCGGCCTGTGCCAATCCCCCCACGACGGAGGATCCCATGGACCGCAGCAAGCTCGACCTCGACTCGCTGGACGTCGCGTCGTTCGAGGTCAACCCCCAGCCGGGGATGGAGCCGATCGACGGCTTCAACGGCCTGATGGCCGGCCCCGGCGGCTACTGTTGCACCGGGTGCGTGAGCGGGTGCGGGTACAACCCCACGGCGAGCGGATGCGCCAGCGGCGGCGACCCGACCTACTGACCCTGCTTCGCGGCCCGTCCCGGCGTGCGTCTTCCCATGTCGGGCGGGCGTTCGCCACTCCCGACCGCCGTCTCCGGACGCGGCCCGTGCCAATTCCCCCCACGACGGAGGATCCCCATGGAGCGCAGCAAGCTGGAGCTCGACTCGCTCAACGTCGTCTCGTTCGAGATGAACCCCGAGCCGGCGCTGCAGCCGGTGGACGGCGTCAACTTCATGATGGCCGGGCCCGGTGGCGGCTACTGTTGCACCGGGTGCGTGAGCGGGTGTGGGTACAACCCGACGGCGAGCGGATGCGCGAGCGACGGCGGCTCGCAGTACTGCGATACCACCGTGCCGATGTACGCGTACTGAGCGAAGGCGCGCCGGCGTGTTCCGCGCCGGAGGCGGCCTGTGCCATCCCCCACGAGGGAGGAACCGATGGAACGCAGCAGGCTCGAGCTGGACTCGCTGGACGTCGCCTCATTCGAGGTCAACCCCCAGCCGGGGATGGAGCCGTTCGACGGCATGAATGCCATGATGCCCGGAGGCGGCTACTGTTGCACGGGATGCGTGAGCGGGTGCGGCATCAACCCCACCGCGAGCGGGTGCGCCAGCGGCGGCGACCCGACGTACTGACCCTGGTTCGCGGTCTGTCCCGGCGTGCGTCCCTCCCCCAGCCGGTGGGGGAGGGACGCACGCGCATTCGGCCGATCGCCCGCCGGGGTGCGCGGCGCGTGCCGAGGATGTAGCTTCTCCGCATCAGCGCCCGGCGCCGGCCTCCCGCGCCGGGCGAGCTTTCGCCAGACCCGACCGCCGCTTCGCCGCCATGCTTCCTCCGACCATCCGCGAGCTGCTCTCCGGCGCGGCCGCCCCCGGCAGCGCCGTCACCGTGCGGGGGTGGGTGCGCACCCGCCGCGACTCCAAGGCCGGGCTCTCCTTCATCAACGTGAGCGACGGCTCGTGCTTCGCCACCCTGCAGGTGGTCGCGGGGAAGGAGCTGCCCAACTACGAGAGCGAGGTCCTCCGTCTCACGGCCGGCTGCTCCGTCGTCGTGCAGGGCGAGCTGGTGCCGACCCCCGGCCGGCCGCAGCCGGTGGAGGTGCGCGCCACCTCGGTCGAGGTGGTGGGGTGGGTGGAGGACCCGGAGACGTACCCGATCCAGCCCAAGCAGCACTCGATGGAGTTCCTGCGCAGCGTGGCGCACCTGCGCCCGCGCACGAACACCTTCGGTGCGGTGGCGCGGGTGCGGCACACGCTGGCGATGGCGGTGCACCGCTTCTTCGACCGCAACTCCTTCTTCTGGGTGCACACCCCCATCCTCACCACCAGCGACGCCGAGGGAGCGGGGGAGATGTTCCGCGTCTCCACCCTGGACCTGGTGAACGTGCCGAAGACCGCGGGCGGCGAGGTGGACTTCAGCCAGGACTTCTTCGGGCGGCAGGCGGCGCTCACGGTGTCGGGGCAGCTCAACGTGGAGGCGTACGCCCAGGCGCTCAGCCGCGTGTACACCTTCGGGCCCACCTTCCGGGCGGAGAACTCCAACACCAGCCGGCACCTGGCCGAGTTCTGGATGATCGAGCCGGAGCTGGCCTTCGCCGACCTGAACGACGACGCCGACCTGGCCGAGGCGTTCCTGAAGTCGATCCTCGGCGACCTGCTGGCCGAGCGCGGCGACGACATGGCGTTCTTCGCCGAGCGCGTGGACCCGGAGTGCATCGCGCGGGTGGAGCGCTTCATCGAGAGCAGCTTCGAGCGGATGGAGTACACCGAGGCGGTGCGGCTGCTGCAAGCGTCGGGGGAGACGTTCGAGTACCCCGTCCAGTGGGGCGCGGACCTGCAGAGCGAGCACGAGCGCTACCTCACCGAGAAGCTGGTGGGGCGCCCGGTGGTGGTGATGAACTACCCGCGCGAGATCAAGTCCTTCTACATGCGGGTGAACGACGACGGCCGCACCGTGGCCGCCATGGACGTGCTGGCGCCCGGGATCGGCGAGATCATCGGCGGATCGCAGCGCGAGGAGCGGCTGGAGGTGCTCGACCGGCGGATGGAGGAGCTGGGGCTCGACAAGGAAGGCTACTGGTGGTACCGCGACCTGCGCCGCTACGGGACGGTGCCGCACGCCGGCTTCGGCCTGGGCTTCGAGCGGCTGATCCTGTACGCCACGGGGATCGCCAACATCCGCGACGTCATCCCGTACCCGCGCACGCCGGGGAGCGCGGAGTTCTGAGGGCGGCGCGCGGCCCAGGCCGCGGCGCCCTCTCCCTGCGCCTTTAGAGCGTGGCCTGCGCCGGGTCGTGCGAAGATAGACCCAGCGATGCCGGATCGGGTTGCGCAGACGCTGGGGAATTCTACCTTCCCCGGTACGGGAGAGGTGGCGAGCGAGCCGGAGAGCGCGCTGAGCCGCGGCCTGCGCGACCTCATCTGCTCTCCATCCACATCCCCGAAGCCGTTCCCTTCTCCTCCGACCCACATCGGACCGTGACACACGCACCATTCCGCCGCGCGCGCGTCGCCGCCGCGGCCCTCGCGCTCGGCTGCGCGCCCGCCGTCCTCCACGCCCAGGAGGAGCGCGACAGCACCGCCGTGCTCCCCGAGCGACCGACGGTGGCGACGCACGCGTACGTCATCAAGCCCGGCTTCGTGGAGGTGGAGGCGGGCGCGACCTACCGGCGGCCCGTGGCGGGCGGCACGGTGGACGTCCCGGTCTACCTCAAGTTCGGCGTGACGCGGTGGCTGCAGCTCGGCATCGGGCCGGGGGTGAGCACCAACCACGGCGGCGCCGGCGGCGACGCACAGGCGGGCTTCACCGACCTCGGCCTCGCGGCGAAGCTGGTGGTGGGCACGGGGCTTCCGCTGCTGGGCGACTTCGCGGTGCAGCCGTCGCTCAAGCTCGCCACGGGCTCGACCTCGCGCGGGTTCGGCACCGGCACCACGGACGGCGGCATCCTGCTCGTCTCCAGCCACCCGGTGCTGGGCGGCGGGATCGACGTGAACGCCGGGATCACCTTCCGCGGGGGCGACGGCACCGCCGCGCCGAAGCGCTCCACCGTGTGGGCCGTCTCGGGCGGAAGGACGATCGCCGGGCCCGTCGGCGCGGTGGTGGAGGTGTTCGGCTTCCCCGGCACCACCGGCCCGTCCGGCGGGCCGCCGCAGGTGGGGCTGCTCTTCGGGCCCACCTACGCCGTGCGGCCGTCGCTGGTGCTCGACCTGGGCGCCATCGTCAACCTGCGCCGCCTCGGCGGCAACGCGGCGTACGTCGGCCTCACCGCCAACCTCGGGCGCTGGTTCGGTCGCTGACCGGGGGATCTCACAAAAGGCGGAGGATGGGTCGGGCGGATAAATCCGCAGCAACAACTACACGAAGTCCGCCTTCGCGGACTCCACCATCCGTGCCGCCTTCATCGTGGGGCACGCGACTGTTCTCGTCCTCCGTGACCTCTGGGAGTGAATCCTTCTAATGCCCGGTGCGCCCCTTGATCCAGGGGGCGCGAGCGTGTAACGTCGGAGAGGCCGCGCCTTTCAGCCCACAACGGAAACTCCGCGCATGTGTAAGGCGCAGACGGTGCGATGTGCCGTTTCCTTGCCGATCGTCCGCGGGTCGCTCGCCCTGACAGGCGTGCGGCCCGTTTTCGTCCTCCCCTCGCGAGCGGAGTGAATCCCATGCAGAAGCTGACGCTGGAGGTGGACGGGCTACGCGTCGAGACCTTCGCCACCGTGCGCGTCCCCGAGCCGCGCGGCACGGTGCTCGGGCAGGCGACGCAGCTCAAGACCTGCGCGGCCACCTGCCACTGCACCTCGGTGGACATCGGGTGCTGGTGCACCGAGGCGTGCTGACGCCGCCGGGCGCCCCACCCCGCGCCCGCGGGGGGTGGGGCGCCGCGCGAATCCCATCCACCGAGAGGCGAGGATGAAGAAGCTGAAGCTGCAGGTCGAGGCGCTGCACGTGGAGACGTTCGCCCCCGAGGCCGCCGCCCGCGTCAGCGTGGGGACCGTGCGCGGCCAGGAGGTCACCACGCCCGAGTCGTGCGGCTGCCCGGTGACCGACCTGGCGCACACCTGCACCTGCCCCGACACGTCGAACGGGCCGCCGTGCTTCTGCACCGAGTGGCAGACCTGCTGGAACTGCGCCGACGCCTGAGTCTCGAAGCCGCTGCGCGGGCTGCTGTTCGCGTTCAACCCAACCCAGGGGGAGCCATGAAGAAGGTGAAGCTCGACGCCGAGTCGCTGCGGGTGGAGACGTTCGCCGTGGAGGCCATCGACCCACGGCTGCGCGGCACGGTGGCGGGGCAGGGGTTCACCCGCCTCCAGAGCAACTGCGCGAGCTGCGGCGGCGTCTGCAGCTCGTATCCGAACGCCTGCTTCTGCACGGAGGCCGTGAGCTGCTGGTGCCAATAGGGTCTCGACCAAGGCCCTGTAAAAAGAATCGGTCTCACACGGGGTCAACGGAGTCAACGGTCAACATCAACTCCGTCGACTCCGTTGACCCCGTGTGAGACCAGGCAGTTTGCTCATACACAGTCTTCAGGCGGATTCGGTATCGGACGAGCGAGATGCCGGCCGACCAGTCCGCCGACGCACGGAGGATGCGTCACGAAGGCGGGGAGGCGGGCGTTGTGGGGGTGTATGGCCGGGCGCAGGTGTTTCCGGCGGGGAGCGGGGAGCGGTATCTTTGCCCCGGATGGCGCGGAGCCGCCGCGCCGCCGACCGCGAACCGGATTCCCCCGATGCCCCAGCTCCCCACGCGCGACGAGGCGCTCGCGCTGATGCACACGCACGTGCAGGGCGACAGCCTGCGCCGCCACATGCTCTCGGTGGAGGCCGCCTGCCGGGCCTACGCACGGCGCTGGGGCGAGGACGAGGCGCTCTACGGGCTCGCCGGGCTGCTGCACGACTACGACTACGAGGAGCATCCCGACGAGCACCCGCTCCACGGAGCGGCCGAGCTGCGCGAGCGCGGCTACCCGGACGAGGTGGTGCGGGCGATCCTCTCGCACTATACCGCGCGCACCGGCGTGGCCCCGGAGAGCAGGCTGGAGCGCACCCTGCACGCCTGCGACGAGATCACGGGGCTGGTGACCGCAGCGGCGCTGGTCCGCCCCTCGCGGTCGGTAATGGACCTGGAGGCGAAGTCCGTCCTCAAGAAGATGAAGGACCGCGCCTTCGCCGCGGGGGTGGACCGCGAAGAGGTGCGCCGCGCCGCCGAGGAGCTGGACGTGGACCTGGCCGAGCACGTGCAGTTCGTGATCGAGGCGATGCGGACGGTGGCGCCCGAGCTCGGGCTGGCGGGGAGCTGAGTGGCGGACTCGGCGCCGGAATTAGGAACCTGTACCTCTGACCCTGACGTTTGCATGATGTCCACCGCGATCGCGCTCCATCCCCGGCTCCGGGGCGTGCTCGGCACGCTCGCGGGGCTTGCCGTGCTCGCGGCGGCGGGGTGCGGCGACTCGCTGGGCTCGAGCGAGCGGTACAACTCGGTCGTGCCGTCGACCGTCTCGCCCTTCACGCTCATGACCATCAACGGCCAGGCGCTGCCGGTCGAGATGCGCCGGGACAGCACCGTGCGCGTGGTCCTCACGCAGGGCCAGATCATGCTGGGCGGCACCGTCTTCTCGCAGCGTCTGACCCTGGTCGACACCCCGCCGAACGGGCTGGGAGTGGCGCGCGAGAGCACCACGCAGGGCACCATCACCGTGAACGGCGCGAAGGTCCACTTCCGCGCCAGCGACGGGGCCGAGTGGGACGGCACCGCCTCGCCGGGATGGATCGTCTACACCATCGCCGGCAACAGCGGCCCCGTCACCTTCGCGTTCAAGCAGGACTGATACGGCGGCCCGGAACTCGCCCTGCTTGAAACGTTCGATGCGACGGCGGAGTAGATGGAGGCGGCCGGGGAGAGGCCGCCTTTTGCGTCCCCCCGCGCTGACGTCGGCCGTGTTGGTCCTCACGCTTCCTCCATCATCGATGCTCCGTATCATCCCGACGATGCCGCAGACCGCGGCGCGAATCTCGGCCGCCGCCGCGGGTCTCCTGCTGCTCCTCGGGCATGCGCCCGCGCTCTCGGCGCAGCGCGACATCTTCGGGATGGGCGGCTCCAGCGCCGCGGAGGTGCGCCGGCAGTTCGAGGCCGAGGCCCGGCAGCAGGTGTCCGCGCTGCTGCTCGACTACGAGTCGGCGTGGGGGAGCCGCGACGTCTCCGCCCTGTCGCGCCTGTATGCGGGGAACGCCACGCTGTATCCGGCGGCGAGCCCCATGCTGACCGGCCGCGCCGGGATCAAGGACTACTTCCGCGCGCTCCTCCCCGCAGTGGAGCCCCTGCGCACGCGGATGATCGAGTTCCGCGCCAGCGGCGACATGGCGTACACCGCGGTCGAGGTGAGCTACGCGGTGCGGGACGGGGCGGGCCGCCGCAGCGTCGCCAACACCGACGTGCTCATCCTTCGCCGCGGGGTCACCGGTGAGTGGAGCATCCTCTCGCACCTCGCCCGCCCCGAGACGGTGGCCGCGTCGTCGGGTGGCGACCGCCCTCCCGCAGTGTCCACCGACACGGCGCAGGAGTTGTGACGATGGACCTGTTCGCGTCGCCGATGCTCGGGAGCGTGGAGGCGATCTTCCTCGCCGGCGAGCGCGGGGCGCCGCGGACGGCGGTGGAGCACGCCCGCGCGGTGGCGGGGACGGGGCTGGAGGGCGACCGCTACTTCGGCCACCCGCGCGGCGGCGGGAAGCGCGACCCCGAGCGCCAGGTCACGCTGATCGAGGCCGAGGCCGTCGACGCCGTCCGCGCGACCGGCGCCGCCTTCGCGCCGGGCGACGCGCGGCGGAACGTGGTCACGCGCGGCGTGCGGCTGAACGAGCTGGTGGGCCGCAGCTTCCGCGTGGGCGGCGCGCTGCTGCGCGGCATCGAGCGCTGCGACCCGTGCTCGCGCCTGACGCGCCTCACCTACCGCGGCGTGGAGCGCGACCTCCGCGACCGCGGCGGCCTGCGCGCCGAGGTCGTCGAGGGCGGCGAGATCCGCGTGGGAGACGTGGTCGAGGCCGGGTGATCGGCTGATACGGAAACAGATTTGGCCTCACGCAGAGCCGCGGAGCCGCAGAGGGAGGCGCAGAGCCCCGGGCGGCTCCGCGTCTTTGCGTCGTACGAGAACGTCGTGCATCCGTGCGGCTTCTCGATGTAGATTGGGAGCATCTACGGGTCGCGGGTGGCGCGATGCTGGCGAACGCGAGCGGGGGAGGCGGCGATGTGCGGACGGTTCGGGCAGACGGCGAGCAGCGCGGAGCTGGCGGCGGCGTTCGAGGCGTCGTGGCAGTGCGCGGAGCCGGAGCTGCCGCGCTACAACGTGGCGCCCACGCAGTCCGTGCCGATTCTCCTGTCCGCGGGCGGCCGCCGCGTGCTGGACGTGTTCCGCTGGGGGCTGATCCCGTGGTGGGCGAAGGACCCGTCCATCGGCAACAAGATGATCAACGCGCGCGCCGAGACGGTGCTGGAGAAATCCGCGTACCGCTCCGCCTTCGAGCGCCGGCGCTGCCTGGTGCCCGCCAGTGGCTTCTTCGAGTGGATGAAGACCCCCGGCGGCAAGGTGCCGCACTGGATCCACCCCGCCGACGGGGCGCCGCTCACCTTCGCCGGCGTCTGGGAGTCGTGGCGGCCGGCGAAGGACGCGGAGCCGGTGCTCACCTTCACCATCCTCACCACCACGCCGAGCGCCGACGTCGCGCCGGTGCACGACCGCATGCCCGTGGTCGTCGCCCGCGAGCACCGGGACGCCTGGCTCGGCGCGGAGACGCCGGCCGCCGACCTTCTCTCGCTGCTGCGCCCCGCGCCCGGCGGGCTGCTCCGCATGCACCCCGTCTCCACCGCGGTCAACCGCGCCGCCGTCGACGGCCCGGAGCTCATCGAGCCCCAGTCCTGAAAACGACGGCTCTCACAGGGGTCACGGAGGTCACAGGGGACCGCGAGCGACCTCCGTGACCCCTGTGAGAGCCATGCCGTGCCTGGGCCGAGCCCGCACTGACGCAAAGGCGCCGCACTTTTTTCCGAAAGGGAAAAGCGGTGCGCAGTGCCGGCGGCGTCATGCCGGCGGTGCCATCTTCCGTATCCTATTGTCCCACAAACACTTCAATGCGCTCATCGACACGGCGCCGGGTGTCGGCATGAACGTCGCGTCGCCGGAATGGGCTGCGCGCGTCGTATCTGCCGTGCGCCGTTTGTCTTGACGGGCATGACAGGCGCGCCTTACCATTCCTGCGATCCCGTACCGCATTCCCTTGCACCCCAACCCCGGCGCTCCCCGCGTGGAGCCGGCCGGGACCGCCGCGCGGGCCGCGTGTGCCCGCCGCGCCCCCATCTCCGCACCCGTCTCAAGCACCCCGCGAGGTCACGTGAAGAGAGCCGCACTCGCCGTCGCCGCAGCCTTGGCCGCCGCGGGCCCGCTCGCGGCCCAGCAGGACACCGTCCCGCAGGG
>DASYJZ010000420.1:0-3367 GCA_035995965.1 Longimicrobium sp.
ACGACGTGGTCCGCGGCTACGACGTTCCTCCACCCGCGTCCCGCCGCCGAGCCTCCGACCGCGTGCCGGCGATGGTCGCCGCGCGGCGCGAGGCTCGGGACGGCCCCGGCCCTTACGGCTCGTCTCACGCAGAGACGCGGAGAAACTGAGAGGGTTTCCGTGGCTCCGTCCCTCGGCTCGGGCCATGGCACGGCGTCTGCCTTCGCCGGAAGGGATTCGATGGAATCGGACCGAGCCGGAGGCTGACCCCCATGCTGCTTCAGGAAGTGCTCACGGAGCTCCCCGCCGACGAGGTGATCCAGCGGGCGCGCGACTTCTTCACCCTGCGCTTCACCCCGTACGCGGGGTTCACCGAAGAGGCGGGCGACAGCTGGATCAAGTTCACCACCGAGGCCGGCGACCTGACCATCGGCATCGGCAGGCAGGGCGAGCGCAGCCTGGTGCGCGGCTCCACCTCGCGGATGAACCACGAGCTCTCGCAGTTCCTCTCCACCCTCGCCCCGCCCGAGGAGGTGCGCCAGAGCGCCCCCGGCCCCGGCGTCAGCGGCGGGGGGTGAACGCACGGCAGAAACCGCAACGGCATTCTCACGCAGAGCCGCGGAGACGCAGAGGGGCCGCACGGGTTTCTCTGCGTCTCCGCGGCTCTGCGTGAGACCAATCCGTAAGAGCCGCCGCCGCGCGAACCCTCCGTTCCATGGCGGTGTAACCTCCCCTGCGTTATCGTTTTCCAGGCTTCCGTGCCCCGCAACCGCCGCCGAGATGAACGTCCGCTCGCTCTTCTTCGCCCAGTACCGTGACTTCGCCAGCGCCGACGAGATCGACGTCGAGCTCCCCGACGGGGCGAGCGTGGCCGACCTGGTCGTCCGCCTGCGCCGTGGCGAGGGCGGGCTGTCCCGGCTTCCCGCATCCCCCGTGGTCGCGGTGAACATGGACTACGCGCCGCACTCCACGGCGCTGCGCGAGGGCGACGAGGTGGCGTTCATCCCCCCCGTGGCGGGTGGATGACGTGCCCGCCGCGTACGCCGCCGTCACCGCCGAGCCCATCGATGCCGCCCGGCTCCTGGGCGATTCGCTGTCGCCGGACGACGGCGCCGCGCTGCTCTTCTGGGGCGTGGTCCGCAACCAGAACGAGGGGCGCGCGGTGAGCCACCTGGAGTACCACGCCTACGCCGAGATGGCCGAGCGCACCATGCACCGCATCGGCGAGGAGGCCATCGCGCGCTTCGGCGTGGGCGACGTGCGCGTGGTGCACCGCGTGGGGAGGCTGGACGTGGGCGAGGCCAGCGTGGCCATCGCCGTCGCGTCGCCGCACCGCGCCGAGGCGTACGAGGCGAGCCGCTACGTGATCGAGGAGCTGAAGCGCCGCGTCCCCGTCTGGAAGCGCGAGGGGTACGTGGACGGCGAGAGCGAGTGGGTGCCGGGGTTCTCCGCCGCGGCCGAGTCCGACGGGAGGCCGACGTGAGCGCGCTCGTCCAACTCGGCGGCTCGGTCCCCGTCTACCCGGAGCGACCCGTTCCGGTGGAGGGCCCGATGCACGACGGGTTCGGGCGGCGCGTGGAGTACCTGCGCATCTCCGTCACCGACAAGTGCAACCTGCGCTGCGTCTACTGCATGCCGGTGGAGGGGCTTCCCTGGCTCAAGCGCGAGGAGCTGCTGAGCTACGAGGAGATCGCCGACGTCGTCCGCGCGATGGCGGGGATGGGGCTGCGGAAGCTGCGCATCACCGGCGGCGAGCCGCTGGTGCGCCGCGACCTCTCCACCCTGGTACGCAAGCTCCGCGCGGTGGACGGCATCGAGGACATCGCCCTCTCCACCAACGCCGTGCTGCTCGAGGAGCAGGCGGACGAGCTGCGCGCCGCCGGCATCGACCGGCTGAACGTCTCGCTCGACTCGCTGGCCCCCGCGCGCGTCGACGCGATCTCCCGCCGCCCCGGCTCGGCGGACGCGATCTTCCGCGGGCTGGCCGCGGCCGAGCGCGCCGGGTTCGCGCCGATCAAGATCAACTGCGTGGTGATGCGCGGCCGCAACGACGACGAGGTCGCCGACTTCGCCGCCATCACCCGCGAGCGCCCCTGGCACGTCCGCTTCATCGAGGTGATGCCCACCGGCGACAACCTCGGCGTCTCGCGCGACGAGTTCGTCTCGTCGGACGAGATCCTCGACGCGGTCGGTCGCATCGGCGCGCTGGAGCCCGTCGCGGGGCCGCCGGGGAACGGGCCGGCGCGCTACTTCGCCTTCCCGGGCGCCGCGGGTACGGTGGGCGTCATCACCCCGATGAGCCACAACTACTGCGGGAGCTGCAACCGCATGCGGCTGACCGCCGACGGCCAGCTCCGCCCCTGCCTCTTCGGCTCCATCCAGACCAACCTGCGCGACCCCCTGCGCCGGGGCGAGCCGATCGAGCCACTGGTGCGACAGACGCTGCGCATCAAGCCCGAGCGCCACTGGCTCGTCCAGGGCAGCGACGCAGGCAGCGGCGGCCTTCTCGCGCTCTCCCAGGTCGGCGGCTGACCCGCTCATCCCGGGCCAGCGCAGGCACAAAAACGTACACTATTGACACCATCGGCGCAGGCGTTTAGCTTCCGCGGTCCGAGCACCTCGACCCCCGGACCTCACGCCTCCTCATGCTCATACGCCTCCGCGACAGCCAGCGCCCGAGACCGGCCTTGATCCCCGGCTCCTTCTATTGTATCTTCAATGTAGATACGAAAGGAGACGACATGCGGGCCAAGATCCAGAAGTGGGGGAACAGCCTGGCCGTACGGATTCCCAAGGCGCTCGCGGAGCTGGTGGAGCTCTCCGACGGCCGCGAGGTGGAGCTCAGCGTGGAGGATGGCAAGATGATCGTGCAGCCCGCGCGGAAGCGCCGCTATACGCTCGACGAGCTCGTCGCCGGGATCACCGACGAGAACCGCCACGACGAGATCGGCACGGGCCCGGGCGTGGGCAACGAGGCATGGTGAGCGCCGGCCCGTACGTTCCCCAGCGCGGCGACCTCGTGTGGATCGACTTCGATCCGCAGGCGGGGCACGAGCAGGCGGGGCGGCGGCCTGCGCTGGTCCTGTCGCCTGGGAGCTACAACCGGGCGACCCGCCTCGCGCTCCTGTGCCCCGTCACCAGCAGGGTCAAGGGATATGCGTTCGAAGTCGCCGTGACAGGCGCGAATCGCGTCACGGGCGTGGTCCTGGCAGACCAGGTCAAGAACCTCGACTGGTCGAAGCGGAACACCGCGTTCATCGAGCGCTCCGGCCCCGAGCTGATCGAGGACGTGCTCGCCAAGCTGACGACACTGACCGAGTTCTGAAATTCCGTGATTCTCGGATAGTGCAACGGCGACAGAAACAGAATGGTCTCACGCAGAGCCGCG
>DASYJZ010000421.1:0-4533 GCA_035995965.1 Longimicrobium sp.
TCGTTCATCTCGCCGAACTCGCCGAACTCGCCGTATTCGCCGAACTCTCCGTACTCGCCGGCATACTCTCCGGAGAGCTCGCCCGCGAACTCGCCGTACTCGCCCGCGAACTCGCCGGACGAGAACTCGTTGAGGGTGCGATCCAGGTTGTGCATGGTCTCCTCCACCTCGGGAAGGTTGGCTTCGATGCGGGGGAGCGGCGGGAGCGCCGCGCCCAGCGGGTGCCCGGGGCGCGGCGCGCCCCGGGCGGTGCGTGGCCGGCCGCGTCAGAGCGGCGGCCGCAGGGCGCGCTGCCCGGCCAGCAGCCGGTTGCGGAGGTGCCACGAGGGCTGCATGTAGCGCGCGTCGGCGCGCTCGCGGATCTCCACCACCTCGTCGGAGAGGTTCACCCCGGTGGTGGTGTGGTAGGCGTGGATGTACCCCTGGATCTCCGGCTTCCAGTAGCGCAGCCAGGCGCGGGCGTCGTCCTGGTTGTGGGCGTCGCTCCAGTTGCCGTAGCGGATGGAGAGCAGGATGCGCTCGCCGAAGCCGGCCAGGTCGCGGAACCAGCGCACGCTGGTGTCCGTCCACCCCTGCAGCCGCTTCATGCTGTCCACCGCGCCCATCCACGGCTCCGGGTAGGCCACCATCAGCCGCCCGCGCAGGAAGTCGCGCATCTCCGGGCGCGCCAGCACCCACTGCTGCAGCATCATCTCGGCGCGCGCCTGCCACGGCAGGTCGCGGAACTGGTTGTGCGCCCCCTCCGAGAGGAGCAGGTGCACCTCGCGCAGCGAGTTCAGCACCGGGAAGGCGTCGGCGATCACCGTGGTGTCGTTGTCCTCCTTGTAGAAGGCGGCGGCCTGGCGCAGGAGATTGTGGAAGCCCTCCAGGAAGTGCACCCGCGAGTCCGCCGGGCGCAGGGTGGGGATGGCGCGGCCGTAGAGGGTGAGCCCGTAGTGGTGGTTGTACTCGTAGGCACGCCGCACCACCGAGAGGCGCGACGGCTCGTCCTGCAGGTATCCCCAGATGAAGCCGTTCAGCGGGCGCAGCGGGTCCAGCTCGAACTCGGCCAGCGGGTCGGGGCCGGGGCCGGCGCGGCGCACGTTCTGGAAGCGGCGGGTGATGGAGGCGATGGTCTGGTTGAGCATCCCCTCCTCCATCCAGTAGCTCCAGATGAGCTCCAGCATGCAGGGGACGTCCATCCGCGACGCGCTGGTGATGCAGAACGAATCCCCGGTGAGCACCGCGGCGGGGTCGTCGTACACGTTGTCCATCACCGTGGCGAGGTAGTTGTTGCGGGTGGAGCCCATGAACTCGGTGAGCCGCTGCAGCGCGGTGTCGCGGTCCACGGCGGGGCCGGGGCCCAGCCGGTTCACGTCCTGGTCGATCTTCCCCGGGGCGAGCTGGAACTGCGCTTGGGGCGTGTACCCGGAGTTGAAGAGGAGGAAGGCCTCGGTGGCCTCCTTCAGGTAGGCGTACATCTCCGCCCCGGGGAGGTGCGGCTTCCGGCGGCGGCCGCCGACGCGCCGCACGCGGGGGCCGTCGGGCGCCGGATCGTCGGCGCAGAGGGCGTCGTTCAGGAAGGCGTTGTAGCGCTCGAACGAGATCGCGTCGGTGTGCAGGTTGATGGCCCACCACAGCACCTCCATGGGCCGGGTGCCCATCTCGCTGCGGCGCAGCGACACGCCGCGCTCGGTGGTGGACAGCGCCGGCGAGTCGAGCAGCGTCTGCGCCACGCGGTGGGTGGCCTTCACCAGCTTGCGCGCCGAGCGGTCGATGCGCACCGCGCTCTCGGCCACGGCGAGCACTGCCGTGGTGGGGTCCATCGGCTGGAAGTCGCCGCCCGTCCGCACGGCTCTGTCCAACTCCTCCGCGTCGTCCCACTCGCGCACGTCCTCTGCCTGGTCGACGAGCTTCTTGAGTTCGTCGGGAGCGGGCTGGCCGGCGCCCTTCGCGCGGGAGCCCGGGGTCTTGCGGTTCGCCATGGTCGTTCTCCTGGTTCGCGGGCGGTCAGCCCATGGGTGCCAGCGCCGGCCGGACGCGGGGACGCGTGGCGGCGAAATCGGTGGTCTCCAGCGTGGAGCGGAGGGCCCAGTAGGTGAGCAGGTCCACCAGCAGACTGCCCTCGCCCTCGGGGGTGAGGGTGCCGTCCGCCCGCGCCTGCCCCACGATGGCGAAGGCGAGCGAGGGCGGGGCGTCGCGCAGCGCCTGGAAGCGGCCCCGCGAGCGGCGCCACTGCTCCCGCAGCCGCGCCGGGGTGCGCCCCTCGGGGCGCATGGCCTCGGCGAGCGACTCGCCGCCCAGCTTGGGCGGGCGGAACCCCAGCAGCAGCCGCACGAAGTCGGGGATGGTGCGCTCCACCATCTCGATCAGCCGGCGCGCCGGGGCGGCCACGTCGTCGTTCAGGGGGTAGAGCTCGCGCCAGAGCGCGGTGAGGCGGCCCCACTGCGGGTCGGGGTAGAGCGCCCCGCCCATCGCCGCCGACAGCACCATGCGCAGCCAGGGCGTGGGGTGCGGGTCCTCGGCGTCGATGCGGAAGACGAAGGCGCGCGGGAGGCTCACCACCCCCATCAGCCCGGTGGTGCTGGCGACCCCGACCCGGCCGACGGACCAGAAGTCGGCCACGATCTCCGAGATCCAGCGCTCCCACATCCGCCAGGCGGGCTCCAGCTCTCCGGCGTCCTGGGCCCGCCGCGCCAGCACCGGCCGCAGCTCGTCCACCAGGTCCAGGAGCGCCGCCCCCTGGTGCCCCACCTCGTGCACCAGCGACGAGGCGATGCCGCTCCCCACCATCCGCTCGCGGGGGATGCGGATGATCCCCGCCGGGCTCTCGCCCCCGCCCGGCAGCCGGGTGCGGGCGCGGCGGATGGCGGCGCCGTGGCCGCGCGCCAGGTAGCACATCAGCGGGGGCGGCTCGTAGTAGCCGCCGTCCAGCCGCAGCGCGCACTCGGCCACGATGTCGAGCCCCGCCAGCCACACCCCGGTGTCGTGCTCGCTGCGCTGCGTGACGACCTCGGCGAACACGTCGAAGTGCGACAGGACCACGTTGAAGCGCAGGCGCAGGAAGGTGAACCGGCGCTGCACCTCTTCGGGGGTGGCGGCGCGCCCCGGCCCGCGCAGCCAGTCCAGGTAGCGCTCCACCCGGACGCGCAGCTCGCGCCGCCCCTGGGCCAGGTAGCGCTCCACCGCGGACTGCGCCGGGGTGCTGAGGGACGCGGCGGGCACCATCGCCTCGTGCAGCGCGAAGGGCCGTATCCGTCCCAGCCGGGTCAGGAGGGCGCGCGCCTCCTGCTCCAGCATCCAGTGCGCGTAGGAGTCCGGCATCGGTCAGGTCCCGGGCGTGAGCACCACGGTGTTGCCGCGGCGGAACCAGCTGCCGCTGCGCGCGAACCCCTTCGACGGGCCCGGCGGGGGGCCGTAGACCGGCGCGCCGTACCCGCCGCCGTTGCCGGCCGGCGCGTAGCCGCCGCCGTTGCCGGTCCCGTAGACGGGGGCGGGCGGGCCATAGCCGACGGGGGGGCCGTAGTCCGGTGCGCTCGCGGGGCCGTAGGCGGGGCCGCGGGGGGGACGGGGACGCTGCGGGCGCTGCGGCCGGTAGCCCTGACTGCCCGCGCCCTGGGGCTGCCGCTGCCTGCACGCGCACCCGCCGGACTTCGCCGCGGCGCGGCCGGCCAGGCCGGGGGCGTGGCGGGTGGCGGCGGCGAGCACGGCGTTCTTGGCGATGAGGGTGGGGTGTCCCACGGGGGGCATCCGCGTGGCCTGCTTCACCGACTCGCCGGCCAGGCGCACCACGCGGCGCGCGACCTCGAACTCCTGGTCCTGCGCGCTCATCCCCTCCAGCTCCAGCCCGAACATCCCGCCGGCGGCCGAGGCCAGCTTGCCGCCGATGATCCCGCCCACGCCGGGGAGCACCATGTTGCCCAGGACCTTGCCGGCCATGGGGAGCGCGACCTTGGCCACGTTCTTCAGCGCGCCGCCCAGCGCCTTGCCGATGGGCGACTTCACGAAGCCGCCGATGGCCTTGCCGGCGCTCTTGATCAGCTTGCCCAGGAACTGCTCCAGCTCCTCCTCGCTGTGGATCTCCAGGAGCTCGGCGGCCAGCTCCATCTCCTGCACCTCGTCGAACACCGTCTCCTGCTCGTGCTGGCCGTACTCGCCGGACCATTCGCCCTGCTCGTACTCGCCCGACCACTCGCCCTGCCCGTACTCGCCCGCGTACTCGCCGGCGAGCTCGCCGTGGCCGAACTCCCCGTGCCCGTACTCGCCCGTCTCGTGGAACTCGAACTCGTTCCCCGACTCCAGGGCGTCGATGCCGGCTTCGAACTCGCCGAGGGCGTTGTCCAGTCGGTGCATGATCTCCTCCTGAGGATGAAGCGGAGCGCGGGCAGGGAACGCGAAGAGGCCGCCCGCGCCGTTGCGGTCGGCCTCCTTGAAAGCACCCCTGGTACCACCCTAAGTGGTTGATTTACATGGAGCCCATCCGAAGGATGCTTCGCCTGCCGGCGAAATCGCGCGCCCCCGGCGAAGCGTCCTTCGGCGGCTCAGCCACGGATC
>DASYJZ010000422.1:0-1820 GCA_035995965.1 Longimicrobium sp.
GGAAGGCGTGTTCGAGATCGACTACCGCGATCTCTCCACGCTCACCCGTCACGTCAGCGCCCAGGGCAAGATCAGCGCCCGCAAGCGCCAGGGCACCTCGGCGTTCTACCAGCGCCAGCTCACCACCGCGGTCAAGCGCGCGCGCTACCTGGCCCTGCTGCCGTACATCGCCGGCTTCGACTCGTAAGGGGAGGATACAACGATGCAGGTCATCCTCCGCAAGCCCGTCGAGAGCCTGGGCGACGCCGGCGAGATCGTCGACGTGAAGGCCGGCTACGGCCGCAACTACCTGATCCCGCAGGGCCTGGCGTACGAGGCCACCGACGCCAACAAGCGTCGCCTGGAGGCGGAGCGCGCGCGCGTCGCCAGCAAGGAGGCCGAAACGCTGGGCGAGGCGCAGCTGCGCGCGAAGAGCATCGAGGGCGTCTCCCTCACCTTCCACGCCCGCGCCGGGCAGGAAGGGAAGCTGTTCGGTTCCATCACCTCCGGCGACATCGTGGAGAAGCTGGCCGAGCAGGGCATCACGGTGGACCGCCGCCAGGTCGAGCTCGACGAGCCGATCAAGGCGCTCGGCGTCACCAGCGTGCCGATCCGCCTGCACTCCCAGGTACATCCCGAGGTGAAGGTCTGGGTGATCCAGGAGGACTGACTTTCCTCCTGCGCGTCGCTCGGCTCGTTCGTGGAAGCGGCCCCGGTGCACGGGGCCGCTTCTGCTTTGACGGAAGTCTCGCGCAGCCGGCGCATGGAACCTAACTTGCCCCCTCCCGAGGCCCGGATGCGTGCCCGGAAGGCGGCGATTCGCAAGCGAGAAAGAAGGAGCCTGGATGAGCATCACCTCGGTGTCGCCCTCGTCGGTGGACATGCCGAAGGACGTGGCCCGCGTGGTGGACCTGCTGTTCGACCGCAAGGCGGTGAACGTGAACCTGCTGGACCTGCGCGGGGTGTCGTCGGCGACCGACTGGTTCGTGATCGCCAGCGGCACCAGCGACACGCACGTGAGCGCCCTCGCCGACAGCGTGATCGACGGGCTGAAGAAGGAGCGCGTGCGGCCGCTGAACGTGGAGGGCCAGCGCGAGGGCCGCTGGGTGCTGATCGACTACTTCGACTTCGTGGTGCACGTCTTCCACCCGGCGGCGCGCGAGTTCTACCAGCTCGAGGTGCTCTGGGGCGACGCCCCGACGCACGTGCTGGAGCCGACGTCCGTGTAACTCAAGCTTTTACATAACGTTTCACGCAGAGGCGCGGAGGAGGAGAGAGAACGCGGTTGAAGTTCTCTCCGTTCCTCCGCGTCTCCGCGTGAAACGGCCGTTTGCCGAGCCGGGGACAGTCCGTAACCTTTCGTATTTCCGCACGCCCGCTTAACTTCCGGCAGTCACCCGTCCGCCCCACCGGCCCCGTTCCCCCAGGTCCATGACCGACTCGCAGACGGCCACGGGCAATCCCGGGCGCAGGCTGCCGCCGCCCACGTTCTTCGACCCCACCTTCGAGCGCCTGCCCGCCGCCGCCGCCTTCGACGGCGAGCAGCCGGGGCCCGTGCTCCTGCTCTTCGACCCGCGCGCGGACCGCGCCTGGGTGGCCGACGCCGCCATCGCCCTGGCCACCGGGTGGAACGCGGCCGGGCGCCGCACGGTGCTCGCCGACCTCTCCATCGAGGACCCCATCCTCCACGAGCGCGTCGGCGTCCCCAACCTCGACGGCGTGGTCGACCTCTTCCTCTACGGCGCGTCGCTGGCGCGGAGCGCGCGCCCCGTCCCCGGGCGCGGCTTCCTGCTGATCACGGCGGGGACCTACACGCCCGATCCCGAGGCCATCCTCCGCCA
>DASYJZ010000423.1:0-8243 GCA_035995965.1 Longimicrobium sp.
GAGGGGCCGAGCGGCAGCGTGACCTCGGCGGTGCCGCCGCCGCCGGGGTTCACCGACTCGCCCTGCAGCGCCATGTAGCCGTCCACGTGCGTGGGCACCGAGGTGGGGATGTCGTTGTCGATCACGTTAACCACCCCACCCACCGCGCCGCTGCCGTACAGCAGCGACGCGGGCCCGCGCACCACCTCGATGCGGGTGGCGGCCAGCGGGTCGATGGAGAGGCCGTGGTCGGGCGCGGCGCCGGAGAGGTCGCCGGTGCGCTGCCCGTTCTGCAGCACCAGCACGCGGTCGCCTGAGAGCCCGCGGATCACCGGGGTGGCGGCGGCGGGGCCGTTGTAGCGCGTGTCGATCCCCGGCTCCTGCGCCAGCGTCTGCGCCACGGTGGAGCCGAGGTTGCGGTCGAGCGCCTTGCCGGAGACCTGGGTGATGGACTGGGTGACGCGCAGCGGGTCCTGCGCGTTGGCGGTGCCGGTCACCACCAGCCCCTGCAGCGCGAGCGGGGTGGAGCGCAGCACGATGCGCACCGGCGCGGCGTCGCCCGACGCGGCCACCGTGACGGTGGCGTGCGCCGGGGCGTACCCCAGCAGCGACACGTCCATGTGGTAGGTGCCGGGCGCCAGCGAGCGGAAGGTGAAGGTGCCGTCGCCGGCGGTGGTCACGCTGCGCCCCAGGCTTCCCAGCGCCAGGGTGGCGTTCGGCAGCGGCGTGCCCGACGAATCGGTGACGACGCCGGTGAGCGGGGGCGCCGGATCGGGGGCGCGCGCCGCCGCGCGCTGGGGCAGGGCGGCCATCAGGATCAGCGGCAGCATGGCGAGCATGCGCCGCGGGTTGGGTATGGACATGGGTCGGGGCTCTCTTTCGTTCGTCTCGGTGGTTCCCGCGCGGATCGTCCGCGGCGGGAGCGTCGAACTGCCTCAGGTCCGGCTGGGCCGGAGAGACGAACGCGGCGGCCCGCGCGCCGGGGGCGAGCCCGGCTCGTGGGCCGCCAAGCGCGCCGTGCGGGGGAGGCGCGGGTCCGCGCAGCGGACCGTCTCGCCGCGCGGCGGATCCGCATCCCCGGCCGCTGCGGCGGGGGTGCGGATGAACTGGCAGAGCGCGCACTCGGCGGCGGCGGCCGGCGCGGGGCGGCGGTCCGCCCCGGCGGTCGCGACGGCCGGGGCCGGGCGGTGCAGCCGCGCGTCGGCGAGCGGCGCGGCGGCGGCGAGCGTCACCTGCAGCAGCGCCAGGAGGAGCCTGAAGACGGCGCCGGCGCTCACGGGTAGAGCTCCCAGGGCTCCAGCGGCACCACGCCGCGCGGGTCGCGCAGCCGGGCGCGCGTGGAGTCGTCCTGCAGGGTGCTGTCGTGGCGCAGCATCAGCTCGCGCCGGGTGCGCAGGCGCCCCTCGTGGACGCGCACCGCCCCGTGCAGCAGCAGCACGGCGGCCGCGGCGCCCGCGGCCATCCACGCCAGCACCGGCCAGAGCCGGGGGCGCGGCGAGGGGCGCCGGCGGGCGAGCCGGCGCTGGAAGCGTCCGCCCATGGCTCACGCCTCCGGCTCCGGGGCCGGCCTCGCGCCGCGGGGAGAGCGGCGGACGGACGCCGGGGGCGAGGGCGCAGGCCGGCCGGCCGGGCGCGCGCGGGCGCCCGCCGGGGTGGCGTATGGGGGATGGAAATGCATTTCACCCGCGGTCCGGCTGAACGGAATCGCGTGCGAACCCCGCGCGGAACGGTCCGCGCGCGGCCATCCCGGCGGCGCGCGCGAAGCGGCCGGCCGTGGAGGCACGACGATCAGTCTGGCTGGGAAACCGTCAGGCGAGGGGCGGGGCGCGGGGCCCCTGGGTGTGGAGGAACCGCCTGGGAACGGGGGGAGCCCCGCCGCGGACGGCCGCGGCCATGCGCTCCGGGGCGCGCTCGGCCAGCCGCGGGGGTGTGCCGGAGAGGATCTTCAGCCCCGCGAAGTGGCAGGCGGGGCAGTGCTGCTCGTCGTGCGGGGCGGGGCAGTCGGTGCCGGGCGCGTGCAGGTGCGTCTCGGCCACCAGCGCCGAGGAGCCGCTTTCGGCGAGCAGGTGCGCGAGCGGCCCCACTCCCACCCCCATCACGTAGATGAGGGTGAGCACGGCGCCGCAGCGCCTGCGCAGGGCCAGCCACGAACGAGTCGTCACCGTCTGTCCGGACAGGGGGAGGAAGAAGCGTCCGCATGAATATCCCTCCGCGCGTTCGGAGTCGCAAGCTTCGGGGACGCGCCCGGTGTCTCCCGGTGCCCGCCGCGAGCGTGGGAAGGGGCCGCTGCCGCGCCCCGCCTTTGCGGCGTTCCGGCCGCGCCCGTATCTTCCGCGCCGTTCCGCCGACCCTTTCGTCGAACACGCCGAATCACAGGCCCGGAGACCCCGATGGCTGACCGCATCCTCCCCGTCGTCCACCAGCCGCCGCTGCCGCGCGAGCGGCTGATCCTGGCCGAGGCGCCCGACGCCGAGGCGCTGGAGATGGACGTGGTGATCGTCGGCGCGGGGCCGGCGGGGCTCGCCTGCGCCATCGCGCTGGCGCGGCTGGCGAAGCAGGACGGCGAGGCGGGCGGCGCGCTGGGCGAGCTGCAGATCGCCATCCTCGACAAGGCGGGGGCGCTGGGCGAGCACTCCCTCTCCGGCGCGGTGGTGAACCCGCGCGCCTTCCGCGAGCTCTTCCCGGAGCTGAAGGACGACGACTTCCCCTTCCGCCACGCGGTGAAGCGCGAGCAGGTGCTCCTGCTCACCGAGAAGCGGCACGTCCGCCTCCCCACGCCCCCGCCGATGAAGAACCACGGCAACTACATCGGCTCGCTCTGCGAGATGGTGCGGTGGCTGGGGGCGAAGGCCGAGGAGCTGGAGATCAACGTGCTCCCCGGCTTCCCGGTGGACTCGCTGCTGGTGGAAGGCTCCAAGGTGGTGGGGTGCCGCACCACGCCCGCCGGGCTCGAGCGCGACGGCCAGCCCGGCCCCGGCTACGAGCCGCCGACGGACCTCACCGCCAAGGTCACGGTGCTCGCCGAGGGGACGCGCGGGCCGCTGGGGCAGGCGTACCGCGAGTGGCAGCAGATCGGCTCGGAGAACCCGCAGATCTTCGCGCTGGGGGTGAAGGAGCTGTGGGAGACCAAGGTCCCCTTCGACGGGATCGTGCACACGCTGGGGTGGCCGCTCCCGCGCGACGCCTTCGGCGGGAGCTTCATGTACGCGCTGGAGCCGAACCTCGTCGCCCTCGGCCTCGTCGTCGGGCTGGACTACAGGCAGTCGACGCTGGACGTGCACCAGCTCCTGCAGCGGATGAAGCTGCACCCGTTCTTCAAGCGGCACCTGGAAGGCGGGGAGATGGTGGAGTGGGGCGCCAAGACCATCCCCGAGGGCGGCTTCTTCGCGCTCCCCGAGCGGCGCGTGGGCGACGGTCTGGTGATGGTGGGCGACACGGTGGGGCTGGTGGACGTCCCCTCGCTCAAGGGGATCCACTACGCCATGCAGAGCGGGATGTACGCCGCGCGCGCCATCTTCGAGGCGCTGAAGGCGGGCGACGCCTCGCAGGCGGCGCTGGCGCCGTACGACGCCGTGCTCGACCGCAGCTACGTGGTGGAGGACCTGCGCCGCACCCGCAACATGCGGCTGGCGTTCAAGAGCGGCTTCTTCGTGGGCGGCGCCAAGGCGGGGCTGATGACGCTCACCGGCGGCCGTTTCCCCGGCGGCCGCATCGAGATGCACGCGGACGCCGAGGCGGAGCGCGTGGTGGCGCCGGAGACGCCGTTCGTCCCCGACAACCGGCTCACCTTCAGCAAGGTCGACGGGGTGTTCAAGGCGGGGAACCAGACCCGCGACGACATCCCCAGCCACCTGATCGTCGGCAAGGACGTCAGCGGCGAGGTGGCGGACTTCTACTCGCACGTCTGCCCGGCGGGCGTCTACGAGCGGCAGGGCGACCGGCTGGTGGTGAACGCGCCGAACTGCATCGACTGCAAGGCGACGGACGTGGTGGGTCCGCGCTGGACGCCGCGCGAGGGCGGGAGCGGGCCGGCGTACAAGCGGATGTAGGTTCCGTGGAGCCGGGACGGACATGGGGCGGGGCGACAGAGACCCTCTGGCGCTCCGCCTCTTCCGTTCGGGAGGGAGTTCAGTTCCCGGTGAGCGTCCGCATCGCCACCCATGTTCCGGGCGTGCCGCCGTTGGTGCAGCGCCACCCCAGCAGCGTGTACTTTGCGCCCGTGGCGCCCTGCTCTGTGGGCGCCTCGGTGAAGCGGATCGAACCCGTTTCCCAGGTTCGGGCCGGCGAATCGGCGGCGGGCGACTGCGTGCCCGTGTCGATGCGGCGATACGCGAAGTCCGTCCCCTCCAGCACGAAGCCGGTACGCGGGATCGTGAAGCCGTGGTCGGTGGCGTACCACAATTCGGCGATCGCGGTGAGGCTGCCGTTCGTCTCGCGCCGCGAGAGGACGTTGTGCTTGCGCAGCGGGTCGGTGAGCCCGGCGGGGTAGACGTGCTGGTGGAACGCCCCCGCCGAGGCGCCCACCGACTCGAGTTGCAGGTATGGAGCGGTGAGCCGGATTGTGTCGGAGGCCTGCACCAGCTTGCGGTACGTCGCCTCGCGAGCTTGGACCACGTCGCCTTCCGCGGTGACATACTGAACGCTCTCGAAGTACACGCGGTCGGTGGCCGCGGCGGCGTAGGTCGCGTCCTGCCGGCGCCCGCCGCTCAGTCGCGCGGAGTTGCGGATCAGCTCGTGCTGGCTGCCATCGAGCACAGGGAACACCTCGTAGGTGTCGGGCCAAGTGTTGGGCGACGGGCTCCACTGCGCCGCCGTGGTGTTTGCGGGGCGCGAGGGTACGTAGCAGTCGTTCTCCTCGATGACCAGGCCGATTACGTTCGAGCCGCCGGCGGTCGACTTCGCGTACACCGGCGAGAGCTGGTGGTCGAGGGGGCTGCCGGTGGCTTCCGCGTGCAGCTTGGGCAGATTCACGTCGTTGCCGTCGAACCAGTTCCGGGCGATGGTCAGGTTGCGGCAGCCATCGACTACGTACACCCCGTTGACGTGCCACTCGAAGTAGTTGCCCGCAATCTCGGCGAAGTTCACATTCGCCAGGTACACGCCCACGAACGGCTTCGCCCCGGCCACATCGCCCGCCTTTACCGAGGTCCCACCGGGGCCGCCGTCGTTGGCCTCGATGATGTTGTCGAGGACGCGGACCGTCGACACCGGCAGTGTCGGGGTGCCAAACAGGCCGATGCCACCGGCGTTGTTGGTGATGTGGTTGCGAGTAATGTAGGCGGTCGAGTGGCGCTGGTCGAAGCGGATGCCGTAGTCGCCGCATGCGTAGATATAGCAGCCGTCGATGAAGAACTTGTCACCGTCGGGCTCCGCGGCGAACACGGAGTGGATGCCGGCGCCGCCCAGCGCGAAGAACTGGCAGCGGCGGATGTCGACGTAGGTGTTGATGGTGGCAGTGGCGGGGCGAGTGACTCTAAGCCCGTCCTGCGCGGAAAGGCCGCCGCGCGCGGTGCGGTACTGATAACTGCCGCGGAAGCCCAGATCTTCGATCCGCCCGCGGATCATCAGTGTGCTCGCGTTCACCGTCGCGTCGGGCGAGAAAGTGAGGATCGGGCGATTCTGATCCGACACCAGGATGCTCTCGTTGTACCCCGCCCCGCTCACCTGTAGCGGGCGTTCGACTACCAATGCCGACGTCTGCGCGGGGCCCACGTAGTAGCGGCCCGGGGGAAAGTAAAGAACCACGCCGTAGTAGTCCTTGTAGGCGCCCGGGTACGCGGACAGGAGCCCGTGCGGATTGTTATGGGTCGCATCGAAAACCGACTGGTCATACAGCGACTGCGCATACTGGATGGCGGCCGCGATCGCCTGCCCGTCGTCGTGGTTCCCGTTGCCCAGCGCACCGAACGCCGGATCCGTCACATCCACCACGCATCGGGGGGGATAGAGGTTGATGATGGCTCCGCCGTTGAACGTTCCTGCCATATTTACCTCCTGGATGGGGGTTCGTCGGAAATCCACGCCAGGAATCTGCGCCAAAAAAGGGCAAGTAACAAGCGGGACGGTGGCCTCACTCGCTGCTGGCGAAGTCCCGCCCGTGCAGCCTTCCGGATACGTCCGTTGCAACTACGACCACTTGGCTGCGTACTATGATCGGCGCTGGGCGGCGTACAACGCGCGCAGCCTAGCCCTGCTGCGTCCCCTCGTCGCCGCCGCGGAGCTGGGCGACGTGCTGGACCTCGCGTGCGGGACGGCGAACCTGCTCCCGCGCCTGGAAGAGTGGGGCGCCGTCGTCCGCAGCTACACCGGCGCGGACGTATCGCTGGAGATGCTTCGCGCCGCCCGTCCCAAGCTTGCCGCCTCGTCCGTCCCCGCCACGCTGGAAGCCGCCGACGCCGCGGCGCTCCCGTTCCGCGACGCGAGCTTCGACACCGTCGTCTCCGCGTCCGCGCTGCACGACTTCCCGGAGCCGGAGCGCGCGCTGGGCGAGGTCCGCCGCGTCCTGCGTTCGGGCGGCCGACTGCTGCTGCTCGACTGGTCGCGCAGGCGCGTTACGATGCGCGCGCTGAACGTCTACCTGCGGCTCTCGGGGGACTCGTTCCGGCGGATGTACTCGCTCGCGGAAGCCGAGGCGATGCTGGTCGCGACCGGCTTCCGCGTCGCTCGAACCGACCGGCGCGCGATCGACTGGTTGTGGGAGCTGATGGTGATCGAGGCGGTCGAAGGCTCAGCGGGCTAAACGGCTCAGCGCCCTCCCCGGCTCGCATAGGCTCGCCACCTCTCGTTCCACGCGGTATTCCCTGGCGCCCGCGTGCACCCGAATCCGGCAGCGCTGCGGCTGCCGTCGCACCAACCCGGCGCAGGGGAACCCGATGCCGGCGTCGCCACCCTCGCCCGGTACGGGAGAGGGGATTGCGCTCTCAGGCGCAGGGAGGGGGCACCGCGGCCGCGCACCTGTCGCTCGGCGTGTCGGCGCTGTCCCGACGCGCCGCTCCGCGCTAGATTCCTGCGCGTTCCACCCCCGGCGGGAGCGGGGAATCCGCCCGCCGATGCAGCCGTCTTCGCACGCCCTCCCCCCTCCGGCGCACCGCGATGGCCACCCCCACGACCTCGCCCGGCATCGATCCCCGGAAGCGCATCACCCCCGAGAACTTCTCGGTGGCGCCGCACCTGCTCGGGCTCCCGCTGGCCTCGCCGATGCGGCGGCTCGCGGCGATCCTGCTGGACCTCTGCCTGGTGGCGGTGCTGGCGAACCTGGGCGGGAAGGTGCTGTTCGCCGGGCTCGTGGGCGCGTCGTTCTTCTGGTTCGCCGGACGCAAGCTGGGGAAGGGCGGCACCTTCTTCTCGCGCAGCGCGAGGGCGGCGATGCGCGGCGTCGGCGCGCTCTTTCTCTTCATCGCCGCCGCGGCGCTCTTCGGGCGGGCGGAGAGCGGGGTGCAGCAGGCGGTGGTGGGCGACGACGGCCCCGCCCAGCCGGCGGCCGTGGTGGCCACCACCCCACGACACGGGCTCGCCGCGATGCGCATGGCCAAGAGCCTGGTCGCCGTGCAGAACGCGACCGACTCGGCGCACGCCTTCAGCGCGGCGCGGGCCGCGGTGGCGCAGATGCGGCGCCTAGGGATGACGGACGCCCAGATTCGCGACGCGCTGCGCGACGCGGCGGCGGAGGAAGAGGACGCCAAGCCGTACGTAGCCGCCGCCTACCACGCCGCGATGCCCGCCGCCGCGCCGGGCGACAGCGCCGCGGAGAAGGAGGACCTCCCCCGCGACTCGCTCGCGTCGCTCTACGCGGCCGCCGTGCGCGACGACGACTCGACCCGCGCCGAGGCGTTGCGCCCCCGGCTCGCCTCCGCGCTCGCGCGGGACTCGCTCGACGAGCTGCGCGAGCAGGTGTCCAGGCTGGAGAACGACAAGCGCGAGCTCACGGATCAGGTGAAGAAGGAGGAGAAGAAGGGGCTCCTGGGCACCCTGCTGGGGTTCCTGGACGACCTGGGGATTGGATTCGGGTGGATCGGCCTTTACTTCACGGCCTTCACCGCGCTCTGGAAG
Organism: Longimicrobium sp.; assembly: GCA_035995965.1. Lineage (GTDB taxonomy): Bacteria > Gemmatimonadota > Gemmatimonadetes > Longimicrobiales > Longimicrobiaceae > Longimicrobium. The sequence continues at coordinate 8,029 of DASYJZ010000423.1, forward strand.
GGGCAGACGCCGGGGAAGAAGCTCTTCGGCATCCGCGTGCTGCGCCTGGACGGGCTGCCGATGACACTCTGGGCCAGCTTCGAGCGCTTCGGCGGCTACGCGGCCGGGCTGTTCACGGGCCTCATGGGCTACGCGCAGGTGTTCTGGGACCGCAACCGCCAGGCGATCCAGGACAAGATCTCCGAGACGGTGGTCATCCGGCAGCCCGCCGGCGT
>DASYJZ010000424.1:0-3132 GCA_035995965.1 Longimicrobium sp.
TCCGCGTCTCCGCGTGAAACGGCCGTTATTCGTGCCTGAGGGCCACGACCGGATCCATCCGCGCCGCCTTGGCCGCCGGGTAGAGACCGGCGAGGATGCCGGTGACCACCGCCATGCTGAGCGCCATCAGCACCGAGGTGATGGGGACCGTCGCGGGCACCGGCGTGAGGTTGGCCAGCAGCAGCGCGCCCCCCGCGCCGAAGACCAGCCCGAACACCCCGCCGATGAAGGTCACGGTGATCGCCTCGACCATGAACTGCCAGAGGATCTCGCCGCGCCGCGCGCCCAGCGCCTTGCGCACCCCGAACTCGCGGGTGCGCTCCGTCACCGAGATCAGCATGATCCCCACCACCCCCACCCCGCCCACCATCAGGCCGATGGAGGAGAGCACCATCATCACCAGCCGGATAGCCCCGGTGATCTTGCCGATCAGGTCCACGAACGCCTCCTGCCGGATCAGCGCGAAGTCGTTCTCCTGGGCGGGCTTCAGCCGGCGCATCACCCGCATGGCCAGCGTCACCTCGTCCATCGCCTGCGCCTGGGTGTAGCCGGCCGCCGGGACGATCCAGAACTCCAGGAACTCGTCGTTGGTGGGGAGGTACTTGAGCGCCGAGGTGGTGGGCACCGCCACCCAGATCGGCTTCCCGCCCTGGAAGAGGTTGGGCTTGGGCCGGTACACCCCCAGCACGGTGAAGAGGTCGCCGTCCAGCCGGAGCTGCCGCCCCACCGCCGGGCGCCCCTCGCCGAAGGCGCGGCGCGCCAGCTCCTCGGTGATCACCGCCACCGGCGCCGCCCGCTGCATGTCCGACGGGAGGTAGTTGCGCCCCTCCACGAAGTCGCCCAGGGTGTAGCCGGTCCACTCGTGCCCCATCGCCTGCACCGAGATCCCCGCCAGCTCCTTGGAGCCGGCGCGCGCCGTCACGGTGGCGAAGGTGGCCGGGGTCACGCTCGCCACCGAGGGGAGCTCCGCCAGCGCCGTCACCTCCGACATCTTCATCTTCGGCGTGCCGTCCCAGGGCGCCTTCCCGGCGCTCACCGTGATCTTGGTGCGGTCGAAGCGCGAGACCACGAAGTTCTCGGGGCCGATCGCCTCCATGTCGGCGTTGATCCCGCCCTGCACCCCGTTCATGATCGCGCCCATCCCCGTGACCGTGGCCACGCCGATCCCGATCCCCAGGATGGTGAGGAAGGCGCGCACCTTGTCCGAGCGCAGGGAGTCGATCGCGATCTGCACCCCCTCGAAGGTCGCCTGCAGGTTCATGGCATCACTCCGAGCGCAGGGCCACGATGGGGTCGAGCCGCGAGGCCCGCCAGGCGGGGTACACCCCCGACGCCACCCCCACCCCCACCCCCAGCGCGATCGCCAGGGCGATGGACCACCCGGCCACGCTGGCGGGGAGCGGGGTGCTGGCCTGCACCGCCTCGGCCAGCAGAATCCCCACGCCGATCCCCAGCAGCGCGCCCAGCCCCGACAGGGTGGACGCCTCGAAGAGGAACTGCAGCAGGATGTCGGAGCGGCGCGCGCCCATCGACTTGCGGATGCCGATCTCGCGGGTGCGCTCGCTGACCGAGACCAGCATGATGTTCATGATCACCACCGCGCCCACCACCAGCGAGATCCCCACCAGCCCGGGGAGCGCCACCAGCAGGATGGTGCGGATCTTGTCCCAGAAGCCCAGCGACTCCTCGGCCGTCTCCAGCTCGAAGTCGCTCGCCGCGCCGGGGCGCAGCCGGTGCCGGATGCGCATCCAGCTCTCCATCTCGGCCTTGGCCTGCGCCACCTGGCCGTCGTCGTTCACCCGGAAGCTGATCTCGTCGACCGTGTTCTTCCACCCGTTGTTCACGAACCCGTTCAGGTTGGAGCGGATGGGGGCGATGGCCACGTTGTCCATCGACATCCCGAAGAGCTTCCCCTGCTTCTCGATCACCCCGATCACGCGGTAGGGGAAGTTGCGCAGCCGGATGGTCTCGCCCACGGGGTTGCGGCCGGGGAAGAGGCCCTGCGCCACGTCCTGTCCGATCACCACCACGGGGAGCCCGCGGTCGGCCTCGTTGCGCGAGAAGGGGCGCCCGTCGGCCATGGCCATCTCGCGCACCTGGAACCAGCTCGCGGTGGCGCCGGTGATGAACACGTTCTCCACCTCGCGCCCGCGCGGCCCCAGCGCCTTGCCCATGTTGTCGGCCGAGAGGGAGAGCACGCCGGGCGTCTCCATGCGCTGCTCCAGCCACACCGCGTCGTCGAAGGTGAGCCGCGGCCGCCGCTGCCAGATGCGCCACTGCCCCTCGTCGCCGTCGGTGGTGATGGAGGGGCGGCGGCGCAGCGTGACCGTGTTCACCCCGTACACCGCGCCCTTGAACTCCTTCTCCACGTACTGGTTCATCCCCTCGATCAGGGTGATCACCGCGATCAGGAAGGTGACCCCGAACACGGTGCCCAGCACGGTGAAGAAGCCGCGCAGCTTGTGCGCCCAGATGGCCTCGAAGGCCATCCGGAGCGCCTCCAGGAGCCTCATGCCGTCCTCACGCGCCGACCAGCGCGGGCGCGTCGGCCGCGGCGACGGCCGGGCGGCGGCGCTGCTGCTCGTCGCTCGAGATCACCCCGTCGCGCAGCGTGACCACGCGGTCGGCGTGCGCGGCGATGTCGGGCTCGTGGGTGACCATGATCACCGTCTGCCCCTCGGCGTGCAGCCGCTCGAAGAGCGCCATGATCTCCTCGCTGGTGCGCGAGTCCAGGTTCCCCGTGGGCTCGTCGGCCAGGATGATGCTGGGGCGCGTCACCAGCGCCCGCGCGATGGCCACGCGCTGCCGCTGCCCGCCGGAGAGCTCGTTGGGGCGGTGGTCCAGCCGGTCGCCCAACTCCACCGACCGGAGCGCCGCCACCGCGCGCTCGCGCCGCTCCCGCCCCCCGACGCCGCCGTAGACCAGCGGCAGCTCCACGTTCTCCAGCGCGGTGCTGCGCGGCAGCAGGTTGAAGGTCTGGAAGACGAAGCCGATCTCGCGGTTGCGCACCCGGGCGAGCTGGTCGTCGTCCATCCCCGCCACGTGGTTGCCGTTCAGGATGTAGTCGCCCGAGGTGGGCGAGTCCAGGCAGCCGATGAGGTTCATCAGCGTGCTCTTCCCCGAGCCGGAGGG
>DASYJZ010000425.1:0-3727 GCA_035995965.1 Longimicrobium sp.
AAGGCGGACTGCGTGCCGTTGTAGCCGCGAGTTTACTCGCATATTCCAACCCTCGGAACCGCGGATTTGCCCGATTTCGCACCACCGTTTTCCCGCGTGGCTTCACCGATGACCCCCGCCACCAAACCCCGTGCATCCGCCGCCCCGAAGCCGCTCTCCGCGGCGGCGCTGGGGGAGCTGCGCGAGGCGCTGCTGGCGTGGTATCGCGCGAACCGGCGCGAGCTGCCGTGGCGCGCGGGCGAAGGGGAGGTCGCGGACCCGTACCGCGTCTGGCTGTCGGAAGTGATGCTGCAGCAGACGCGGGTGGAGACGGTGGTGCGGTACTACGAGCGCTGGCTGGAGCGCTTCCCCACCCTCGCCGCGCTCGCCGACGCCCCGCTGGACGACGTGCTCAAGGCGTGGGAGGGGCTGGGCTACTACTCGCGCGCCCGCAACTTCCACAGCGCGGTGCGCGAGGTGCGGGTGCGCTATGGCGGCGAGGTCCCGGACGACCCCGAGGCGTTCGGCGCGCTCCCCGGCATCGGCCGGTACACGCAGGGCGCGGTGATGTCCATCGCCTTCGGTCAGCCGGCGCCGATCGTGGACGGCAACGTGCGCCGCGTGTTCGCCCGCTGGACCGACGATCCCGACCCGTCCGTGCCCGGCCTCTGGGCGATGGCGGCGCGGCTCGTCCCCGGCTCCGCGCCGGGCGAGCTGAACCAGGCGTTGATGGAGCTCGGCGCCACCGTCTGCACGCCGCGGAAGCCGCGCTGCGGCCAGTGCCCCGCACGCGAGCGCTGCCGGGCACGCATCGCCGGAACGCAGGAAGAGCGGCCCGCGCCGAAGAAGGCGAAGCCGCTCCCCCACGAAGACACGGCCGTCGCGGTGGTGGAGCGCGACGGCCGCCTGCTGCTGGTACGCCGCCCCGTCGACGCGCGGCTGGGCGGGATGTGGGCCTTCCCCTGCACCGTCCGCCATCGCGGTGAGACGGTCGGCGCGGCGGCGGAGCGGGCCGTATGCGAGGGGCTGGGGCTCACGGTACAATCGGGCGAGGAGATCGGTGCCGTGCGCCACGTCTTCACCCACGTGCGCGTCACCTACCACGCCGTCCGCTGCACCTCGTCCGAGGGTGATCCGCTCCCGCTGCGCTACGATTCGTCTGCCTGGATCGAGCCCCACCAGGTGAGCGACTACGCCCTCCCCGTCGCCCAGCAGCGCATCGCCGCGCTCGCGGCCGCGACCAGGTAAAAGGCAGTTCGTCACTCGTAGACGAACGTCACCTCGCGCCGCACCTCGGGCGCCAGGCTGCGCTCCACCGGGCAGTTGCGCGCCGCATCTTCCAGCGTCTCGCGCTGCTCGGGGGTGAGCGAGGCGGGGAGGCGGATGGTCACCGGCACCGCGTCGACCCGCCGCGGCGGCGTGGGCGTCATGTGCTTCTCCAGCGAGAACTCGGCGTGCTCGAAGGGGATGCCGGAGCGCCTGGCCACGATCGCCATCGTCGACACCATGCACGACCCGAGCGCCGCCGCCAGCAGATCCGTCGGCGAGAACGAGCTGCCGTCGCCCAGGTTGTCGCGCGGCGCAGCCGTCTTGAGCTCCACCCCCGACGGACCGTGCCGCAGCTCCATCTTCAGCTCGCCCGTGTAGCTCCCGCTGATCTCCACGCCCATCGTCTTTCGTCTCCGTTCTGGGTTTCCTGTCTCCTCGACGCGCACCGAATCTACCGTCCTCGCCCCGCCGCTGCGACGTTTTCCGCCCCAGCCTGGGGGCGGAACTGTCCCCTGCGGTGGTCATCCGCATCCGTCGCGACAGAGGCTCGAAAAGGCCAAGTCGATGTGCGGCAATCGGCTGCGTCGGCCGACGCATGGGGCACCGCGGTTGCCGGATGGAAGCGTGGACGGGCCGGCGTGAACCGGCCCGTGGACACCCGGAACCCCCAGAGGCCGTGATGCGCTCCCCCCTCCTCCTCCTCGCCGCCGCGGCCGCCCTCGCGGCCCATCCCGCGGCCGCGCAGGACGACGACTCGTACGATTACGCGTACGAGAACACCATCCCCCGCAGCTACCTGGGCGCGGAGCTCACCGCCGCCAGCCCGCAGGGCGAGTTCCGCGACTACGTGCGCAACGGGTGGGGCGGCGGCGTGCACTACCTGCTGCGCGCGGACCGCGACGGCTGGCTCGCCCTGCGCGTGGACGCCAGCATGCTGAACTACGGGCACGAGCGGCAGCGGGTGCTGCTCAGCCCCACCGTCGGCGGCCGCATCTCCGTGGACCTGACCACCGACAACAACATCGCCTTCATCGGCGCGGGGCCGCAGCTCGGCCTGCCTACCGGCGCGGTGCGGCCGTACGTGAACGGCTTCGTGGGGGTGTCGTACATCTTCACCCAGTCGTCGGTGGGCGGCAGCTCCAGCGGCGAGAGCTTCGCCAGCACCACCAACTACGACGACGCGTCGTTCGCGTACGGCGGCGGGGGCGGGGTGTACATCCCCCTGAGCCATCGCCGCAACCCGGTCTCGCTCGACGCCGGCGTGACCTACCGCCACAACGGCGCCGCCCAGTACCTGCGCCACGGCGACATCGTCGACAACCCCGACGGGTCCATCACCCTGCACCCCGTGTTCAGCGAGACCAACCTGCTCACCTTCCACCTGGGCGTCTCGGTCGGCCTGCGGTGAGCCCGAAGAACAGCGTCTCACGCAGAGGGACCAGAGGAACCAGAGGGATCTTCGAGCAGTCCTCTGGTACCTCTGGTCCCTCTGCGTGAGAATTCTTTTTCTTCAGCCGGCCGCCTGCGACGCGGCGGGGGTCTCCAGCTCCGAGGGGGTGGCGATGCCGTCGCGGTTGTCCACCTCGAAGTAGAGGTTGCGGCTCACGTGGCCCACGTACGTCTCGATGAACGCCTTCACGTCGCGCAGCGACCCCGCTTCCCACAGGCAGACGGCGTGGGTGCCGTCGGGGGTGGGGAAGCAGTGGTGCAGCGCAAGGTGCGGCGGGAGCGCCGCGAGCGCGTAGCGGACGTCGGACCAGAAGGTGGCCGGGTCGGAGATGTAGTGCTGCACCAGGACGTACATACCGCCTCCAGTGGGCCGCGGGGCCGGAAGGGGCGGCGGGCGCCGTTCCGGCGGTGGAGCTGGGGATTCGGGAGGGATGGGCCGCACCACCCGCGTTGCAAGTCGCACGCCCTCCGGAGCTCCGCGCCCGCGCGTGGTTCCGGTTCCGCGCCCGCCCCTTACCGAGACGGCCGTGACCCGTTTCGGGTCACCGGCCGCTCCGTTCCGGTGCGGCTCAGTCCTCCAGCATCCACGCCAGCCCCCACGCCCCCTCGCCCGCGTGCGTGGCGATCACCGGCGTCCCCGCCGCGGTGAGCAGGTCGCGGTCCGGCCCCCAGCGCGCGCGCAACTCGGCGCCGACCTGGTCCAGCACCTCGGGGGCGGCCACGTGGAAGACGCCGAAGCGGACCTTCTTCGCGTCCGCCGGCACCCGCTCGGCCAGCAGCTCCAGCACCTTCGGCAGCACCTGCGGCTTGCCGCGCACCCGGGCCACGGGCGAGAGCTTTCCCGCCGCGTCGATCTCCAAAATCGGCTTGATGTCGAGGATGCTCCCCAGCCACGCGCGCCCCCGCCCCACCCGCCCCGAGGCCACCGCCCGCTCGAAGGTGTCGAGCACCACCAGGATCCCCGACTGGTCGCGGATGCGCGTGAGCTCGGCCACGATCCGCTCCGGCGCCCACCCCAGCTCCCCCAGCT
>DASYJZ010000426.1:0-16087 GCA_035995965.1 Longimicrobium sp.
CCGCCAGCATGGCCACGATCGCGTCGGGCGAGCGGTCCATCGCCAGCGCCACCCGGCTCCCGGGCGTGACGCCGCGGGCGCGGAGGTGGCGGGCCAGGCGGTTGGCGCGCGCCTCCAGCTCCGCGTAGGTGGTGCGCGCACCGCCCTCCACCGCGGCGAGCGCGACGGCCCCCGGCGCCGCCGCGGCCACCTCGGCGAAGAGCGCGGGGAGGGTGGCGTCGCGGGGATACGCGGTGGCGGTGGCGTTCCAGTCGTGCAGCACCAGGCGGCGCTCGCCGGCATCCATCAGCTCCAGCGCGTCGACCGGCGCGTCGGGATCGGCGGTGGCGGCGTCCAGCAGGCGCACGAAGTGGCGGGACACCCGCTCCGCGGTAGCGCGCTCAAAGAGCTCGGTGCCGTACTCCAGCAGCGCCAGCAGCTCTCCACCGGGGCGCTCCGACACCAGCAGGTCGAAGTCGAAGGGCGAGCCGTCGGCGGTGACGTTCACGCCCTCCAGCCGCAGGGGGCCCAGCCGCAGCGCGGGGGTGGGGGCGTTCTGCAGCGCGAACATGGTCTGGAAGACCGGGTGGCGCGCCACGGCGCCCCCGGGCCCCACCGCGCCGACCAGCTTCTCGAAGGGAAGGTCCTGGTGGGCGAAGGCGTCGAGCGTGGTGTCGCGCACGCGCGCCGCCAGCGTGCGGAACGACGGGTCGCCCGAGAGGTCGGTGCGCAGCGCCAGCACGTTCACGAAGGCGCCGATCAGCGGCTCCGTCTCGCGGCGGGTGCGGTTGGCGATGGGGCTCCCGACCACCACGTCGCGCTGGCCGCTCCAGCGCGAGAGCACGGCGGTCCAGGCGGCCAGCAGCGCCATGAAGGGGGTGACCCCCTCGCCGCGCGCGAAGGCGCGCACCCGCCCGGCCACCTCCGCGGGGACTTCCAGCAGGAGGTGGTCGCCGCGGAAGGTGCGGGTGGCGGGGGGCGGCCGGTCGACGGGGAGCTCCAGCGCGGGCGGGGCGCCGTCCAGCCGCGCGCGCCAGTAGGCGAGCTGCTCGGCCAGCCGCTCGCCCGAGAGCCACCAGCGCTGCCACGCGGCGTGGTCGGCGTAGGTGGTGGGGAGCGGCGCCAGCGGGCTGGGCGCGCCGCGGCTGAAGGCGTCGTACAGCGCGTTCAGCTCGCCCAGCAGCACGCCCATGCTCCACCCGTCGGTGGCGGCGTGGTGGACCACCATCGACAGCACGTGGTCGTCGGCCTCCAGGCGCAGGAGCCGCGCGTAGAACACCGGGCCGGCGGCCAGGTCGAAGGCGCGCCCCGCGTCGGCCTGCGCCAGGCGCAGCGCCTCGGGCTCCCGCGCCTCCGCAGCCAGGGGACGCAGGTCGGTGACGGGGAGGCGGAAGGCGCCGGGCGCGCGCACCACCTGCACCGCCTGCCCGCCGCGCAGCTCCAGCGTGGTGCGCAGCGGCTCGTGGCGGGCGACGATCTCGCCCAGCGCCCGCTCCAGCGCCGCCACGTCCAGCTCGCCGCGGATGCGCCGCACGAACGGCACGTTCCACGCGGCGCTGGCCGGGTCCATCCGGTGCGCCATCCAGAACCGCTCCTGCGCGAACGACAGCGGCGCCACCCGCACCTCGGCGGCGCGCTCCGCATCTCCCTCGCCACGCTCGATCGCATCCCCATCCCCCGAAACGGCGGAGGTCGGGGAAGCCGCGGGAGATGCGGATGCAGCCGCGTCCGCATCCCCGATCGCGTCCTCATCCCCCAAAACGGCGGCGATCGGGGACGGAGCGGGTGATGGAGACGCGGCCGCATCCATGCCCCCGATCGCGTCCGCGTTCCCGGAGAGCCGGGCGCGGCGGTGCGCGTCGACGAAGGTGAGCGGGAGCGCGGAAAGGCGGATGCCGGGGTCGGCGGCCACGGCCTCCAGCAGGCGCACCAGGTCGAGGTGCAGGCCCTCCATGGTGTCGTCGTCGAACAGCTCGGTGCTGTACTCCATGCGGCCGCGGATGCCGCCGTCGGCCTCGCGCAGGGAGAAGGTGAGGTCGAAGCGCGAGGTGCCGGTCTCCAGCATCTCCAGCTCCATCCTCACCCCGCCCAGCTCCAGTTGCGCCCACGGCGCGTTCTGCAGCACGAACGCCACCTGGAAGAGCGGCGAGCGGGCGGGGTCGCGCCCCGGCGCCAGCTCCTCCACCAGCCGCTCCAGCGGCACCTCCTGGTGCGCGAAGGCGCCCAGCGTCACGTCGCGCACCCGCGCCAGCAGCTCGGCGAACGAGGGGTCGCCGGAGAGGTCGGTGCGCAGCGGCAGCGTGTTGACGAAGAAGCCGATCAGCGGCTCCACCTCGTGGCGCGTGCGGTTGGCCATCGGCGCGCCCACCACCAGGTCGGTCTGCCCGGACCAGCGCGAGAGCGCCGCCTGTACGGCGGCCACCAGCACCATGTACGGGGTGGCGCTCTCGCGCCGCGCCAGCGCCGCCACCTCCGCAGTCACGGCGGCGGGGATGTCGACCCGGTGGCCGTCGCCCGCGTAGGTGGGGCGGGCGGGGCGCGGCCGGTCGGTGGGGAGCTCCAGCCCGTCCGGCGCGCCGGCCAGCACCGGGCGCCAGTAGGCCATCTCCCGCTCCAGCGCCGGGCCGCGCAGCGACTCGCGCTGCCACACCGAGAAGTCGGCGTACTGCACCTCCAGCTCCGGCAGCGGCGAGGGGAGCCCGGCCGCGAAGGCGGCGTACAGCTCGCCCATCTCGCGGAAGAGCACGCCCAGGCTCCACCCGTCGCTCACCGCGTGGTGCATCACCAGCCGCAGCAGGTGCTCGTGCGCGCCCATCCGCAGCAGCCGGGCGCGCACCAGCGGCCCGCGCGACAGGTCGAACGTCCGCCGCGCCTCCGCCATGGTCAGCCGCTCCGCCTCGGCCTGGCGCTCGCCCGGGGGGAGGTGCGCCAGGTCGTCGACGGGAAGCGGGATCTCCATCTCCGGCAGCACCACCTGCACCGGCAGCCCCTCCAGCGACGCCAGCACGGTGCGCAGCGACTCGTGGCGGCGGGCCAGCTCGTTCAGGGTGCGCCCCAGCGCGTCCACGTCCAGCGCGCCGCTCAGGCGGAAGGCGACGGGCACGTTGTAGACCGGCGTGCCCGGCATCAACTGGTCGAGGAACCAGAGCCGCTGCTGCGCGAACGACTGCGGAAACACCGCGGCCCCGCGGCGCTGCAGCTCCTCCAGGCTCACCGCGGCCGGCGTGGGCTCGGCCGGCGCTTCCAGGGCGGCTTCCACCTCGGGTTCCACGGCGGAGGCCAGGGGGGACGGGGCGCCGGGCGCATCCGGCTCCGGGTCCGCGCCGGGGACGGACGCGTCCTCGGCGGGCCGATTCGCTTCCGGTGAAGCCGTCGCGGTCTCCGCCGTCCCGGTCGTCTCGGCGGACGGACCGGCGGCCGCGGCCGAGCGATCCTCCGCGGCGGCGCGCGCCGCGAGCAGCGCGTCGACGTGCGCGGCCAGCGCGCGCAGCGTGGGCCCGTCCAGCAGGGTGCGGACGGTGAGCTCCACCTGCAGCGTGCGGCGCACCCGCGACACCACCCGGGTGGCGATCAGCGAGTGCCCGCCCAGGTCGAAGAAGTCGTCGTGCACCCCCACGCGGTCCACGTCCAGCAGCTCGCACCACATCCCCGCCAGCAGCCGCTCCATGGCCGTGCGCGGCGCGTCGTCGGCGCGCGGCTCCGCGGGCGGACGAGGCGCGGCGGCGGGGGCGGCCGCGGCGGTGGAGGCGGGGCGCGCCACCGCGGTCTCCCGCGCGTCGTCGCCATTGAAGATCGCGAGGCGGGAGAGGGGGGCGTCCGGCTGGGCGGCGGTGCTCTCCAGCAGGCGGACGTAGCCGTCGCCCAGGCGCGCGGCGGTGCCCGCGTCGAAGAGGTCGGGGGCGTACTGGATGCTGGCCATGGCGCCCGCGGGCTCCTCGGCCAGCGCCATCACCAGCGGGAGGAAGGAGAACGAGCTGCGGCTCCCCACCACCTCGGCCGCGAGCCCCGCGAACGACAGCGACGGCAGCGGCTGCGGCGCGAACATCACCTGGAAGAGCGGGCTGTGCCCTGGAGCGCGCGCGGGCCTCACCGCCTGCACCACCTTCTCGAACGGCGCCGCGGCGTGCTCGAAGGCGCCCAGCGCCGCGTCGCGCGCGCGCCCCACCAGCGCGCGGAACCCCGGGTCGCCGGAGAGGTCCAGCCGGATGGGGAGCGTGTTGACGAAGAAGCCGACGACGCCCTCGGTCTCCTTGCGCGTGCGCCCCGCGTAGGGCACGCCGATCACCACGTCCTCCGCCCCGGTCCAGCGCGAGAGCAGCGCGCCGAAGGCGGCGAGCTGCACCATGAACGCGGTCGCGCCCTCCTCGCGTGCCAGCGCGCGCGCCCCCTCCAGCGCCGCGGCGGAGAGGCGCGCGCCGTGCATGGCGCGCAGGCCGGGGGCGGCGGGGCCCGGGCGGTCCCCCGGCAGCCCCAGCACGGGGGGCGCGCCGGCCAGCGCGCGGCGCCAGTACGCCAGCGGCTTGGCCAGCGCGGCGTCGGTCAGCCGCTCGCGCTGCCAGAGGGCGTGGTCGGCGTAGTCCGCCGCCGGCTCCGGGAGCGGCGACGGCTCGCCGCGCACCGCGGCGCCGTACAGCGCGCCCAGCTCGCGGAAGAGCACGCCCATGCTCCACCCGTCGCCCACGATGTGGTGGATGACGAGCAGGAGCACGTGCTCGTCGGGCGCCAGCCGGAAGAGCGTCACCCGGGTCAGCGGCCCGTCGCCCAGGGAGAAGGGGCGCCCGCCCTCCTCGGCCAGCCGCCGGTGCAGCGCCGCCTCGCGCTCGCCGGCGGCCATGTCGCCGAGCTCCTCGATCCGGAGCGGGACCCGGGCCGCGGCGGCGATGCGCTGCACCGGGAGGTCGTCCACCTCGGGGAAGGTGGTGCGCAGCGCGGGGTGGCGGCGCGCGCACTCGTCCAGCGCGGCGCGCAGCGCGTCCACCTCCAGCGGGCCGCGCAGGCGTACGGGGAACACCACGTTCCAGGCCGGGGTGCCGGGGTCCACCTGCTCCGCCAGCCACACCCGCTCCTGCCCGAACGACAGCGGGAAGTCGCCCTCGCGCGGCGGCCGCGCGTCCGGCGCCGCGATGCGCCGCACCTGGACGGACTCGGGGAGAGGGGATGCGGGGGACGCGCTCGCATCCGGCGTCACGATCCGCGGCATGGGGAGTGTTTCGGGAAGATGCGATGCGGAGGAGGCCCCACCCTCGCGCGGGAGACCGGGCGCGATCCGTCGCGCCAGCCCGGCGGCGGTGGGCGCCTCGAAGAGCGCGGCCACGGGGACGTCCACCCCCAGCGCGGCGCCGACGCGGGCCGCCACCCGCGGCGCCTGGTTCCAGTGCCCGCCGCGCGCGAAGAAGTCGTCGCCCGCGCGGACGTGGTCGGCGCCGAGCACCTCCGCGAACACCCGCGCGACCGCTTCCGCGGCGGGATCCCCATCCCCCTCCCCCGCCGACTCATCCGCGTCATCCGCGAGTTGCACGGCCGGCGGCGCGGACTCGCGCGCGCGCCGCTCCTCCGCCGCGGGGAACGGGAGGCGGGAGACGGGGCGGTCGGGGTCGCGCACCACCTCGGCCAGCAGCCCGGTGTAGTCGGCGGCCAGTCGGGTCACGGTGGCTTCGTCGAAGACGTCGCGGCGGTACTGCACCCAGGTGACGAGCCCCTCCTCCGTCTGCCGCAGCGAGACGATCAGGTCGAAGCGCGACATCCCCGTGCGCAGCAGCTCCATCTCCATCTCCACCCCCGCCGCCGCCTCGGTGGGCCAGGGCGCGTTGTGCAGGATGAAGCAGGTGGAGCAGAGCGGCGCGGCGGTCAGGTCGCCCCCCGGCTCCAGCTCGGCCACCAGCCGCTCGAAGGGGAGCTCGCCGTGCCCGGCCGCCTCCAGCGTTCCCTCCAGCACCCGCGGGAGGAGCGCGCGGAAGGTGGGGTCGCCGGAGAGGTCCATCCGCAGCGGCAGGGTGTTGAGGAAGAAGCCGATCAGCCCCTGCGCCTCGCGCCGGTCGCGGTTGGCCGCCGCGCCGCCCACCAGCACGTCGGTGACCCCCGCCCAGCGCCCGGCCAGCACCTGGTACGCGGCCAACAGCACGGTGAACAGCGACACCCCCTCGCCCCGCGCCAGCGTCCAGAGCGCGTCGGCCGTGGCCTTCGGCACCTGGAAGGTGAGGAGCGGCGCGTGGAAGTCGGGGACGGCGGGGCGCGGCCGGTCGGTGGGCAGGCGCAGCGTGCGCGCGCCCGCGAGCTGCGCGCGCCACCAGGCCAGCTCGCGCTCCAGCGCCTCGCCGGAGAAGCGCTCGCGCTGCCGCGCCGCGTACTCGGCGTAGGGGACCGCCACCGGCGGCAGCGCGGACGGCCGGCCCCCGGCGCAGGCGCCGTAGAGCGCGGCGAGCTCGTGGAAGAGCACGTACCCGCTCCACCCGTCGCTCACCAGGTTGTGCACCACGGCCAGCAGCACGTGCTCGTCCTCCGCCAGCCGCAGCAGCGTGGCGCGGAAGAGCGGCCCGCGCGCGGTGTCGAAGTTCCGCGGCGCCTCGGCCAGCATCCACGCGCGCGCCTCGTCCGCACGCCCGGTGAAGTCCAGCACCGGCAGGGGGAGGTCGAGCTCCGGGAAGACGACGGCGCAGGGGCGGCCCTCCACCTCCTCCACCACCGTGCGCAGCGCCGCCTGCCGCCGCACCACCTCGGCCAGCGCGCGGCGCAGCGCGTCCACGTCGAGCGGTCCGTGCAGCGCGTAGGTGGCGGCGGTGTTGAAGGTGGCCTCCGGCCGCAGCCGGTCCAGGAACCAGAGCCGCTCCTGCCCCAGCGACAGCGCGTAGCGCTCCCCGCGCGCCGGCGGCTCCACCGGCGGCGCGGTCGACGCGGACACCGCACGGGGGGGATGGAGGACGGCGCTCACGCGGCCCCCCTCCCGTCCAGCACCGGCGCCCCCGCCGCGGCGTTCCCGTTCCCGCGGTTCTCCCACGGCTCCGCGGGAAGGCCGGACGCGACGATGGCGCGCGGGGCGTCCGCCGGCTCCGGCTCGGCGTCGGCCCAGTGGCGGGTGCGCTCGAACGGATAGGTGGGCAGGGGGATGCGGCGGCGGCGCTCGCCGCGCCAGAGCGCGCCCAAGTCGATCGCCGCGCCCGCCGACCACAGCGCCCCCGCGGCCGCGCGGAAGCGCGCGGGCTCCGGCTCCTGCGCCGCCCCCTCCAGGGTGGAGACCACGCTGCGCCCCTCGCACGCGGGGTGGCGGCGCACCAGCGCGGCCAGCGTGGGGCCGGCGCCCACCTCCAGGAACACCCGCTCGGGGACGCGGGCCAGCTCGGCCAGCGCGTCGCCGAAGCGCATCGTGCGCGCGACCTGCCCCGCCCAGTAGCCGGGGTCCACCGCCTCGGCCGGGGTGAGCCAGCGCCCCGTGGCCGTCGACACCAGCGGCGTGGACGGGGCGCGCGGCCCCGCCTCGGCCACCCGGGCGCGCAGCGGCTCCACCGCGGGCTCCAGCATCGGGGTGTGGAAGGCGTGCGCCGAGGCCACCGGGCGCGCCGTCACGCCGCCCCGCGCCAGCGCCTCGCGCAGCGCGGCCACCTCGTCGTCCGGCCCGCCCACCACGCAGGCGCCCGGCGCCGCGGCGGCGATCCCCAGCCGGCCGCGCAGCAGCGGCCGCACCTCGTCTTCCGCGGCGGCCACGGAGAGCAGGGCGCCGCCGGGGAGCGCCTGCGCCAGCCGCGCCCGCTCGGCCACCAGCCCCAGCGCGTCCTCCAGCGAGAAGACGCCCGCCACCGCGGCGGCGGCCAGCTCCCCCGCCCCCTGCCCCGCCACCGCCTCGGGCACCACCCCCAGCGAGCCCCAGAGCCGCGCCAGCGCCCAGCAGGCGGTGAACACGGCGGGGTGCGCCAGCCGCGTCTCGCGCAGCCGCGCGCCGGCCGCCGCGGCGCCCGGCGCCGACGGGTACATCAGCTCGCGCAGGTCCACCCCCAGGTGCGGGCGCAGCACCGCGGCGCAGCGGTCCACCTCGGCGCGGAAGACGGGCTCGGCCTCGTACAGGCCGCGCGCGAAGCCCGCGTGCTGCGCCCCCTGGCCGGGGAAGAGGAAGACCACCGGCGCGGTCCCCCGCGCCACCCCCTCCACCATCCGTTCCGGCGCCAGCCCCTCCAGCAGCGCGGCGGCGTCCTCGTCCCCCTGCACCACCCAGGCGCGGCGGTGCGGGAGCGCCTGCCGCCCCTGCGCCAGCGTCCACGCCGCGTCGGCCAGGGCGGGCGCGGGCGCGGCGCGGAGGTGGGCGGAGAGCCGGTAGGTGGCCGCGTCCAGCGCCGCCGCCGTCTTCGCCGAGAGCACCAGGAGCTGCCAGGGCGCCGACGGCGAGGCCGGCTCCGGCGCCGGCGCCTCCTCCAGCACCACGTGCGCGTTGGTCCCCCCGATCCCGAAGGCGCTCACCCCGGCGCGGCGCGGCGCGCCCTCGCCCGCCGCCCACTCCCGCAGCGCCGTGTTCACGAAGAAGGGGGTGCGCGAGAAGGGGATGGCCGGGTTCGGCCGCTCGAAGTGCAGCGAGGGCGGGATGCGGCGGTGCTGCAGCGAGAGCACGGCCTTGATCAGCCCCGCCGCGCCGGCGGCCGCGTCCAGGTGCCCCAGGTTGGTCTTCACCGAGCCCAGCGCCACCGTGGCCGGCCGCCCCTCGCCGAACACCTGGGCCAGCGCGGCCACCTCCACGGGGTCGCCCAGCTCGGTCCCGCTCCCGTGCGCCTCCACCATCCCCACGGTCGACGGGTCCACCCCGGCCACCGCCAGCGCGGCGCGCACCGCCCGGGCCTGCCCGTCCACCCCCGGCGCGGTGAAGCCGATCTTCCGCCCGCCGTCGTTGGTGACCGCCGAGCCCAGCACCAGCGCGCGCACGGCGTCGCCGTCGGCCTCGGCGTCGTCCAGGCGGCGCAGCACCACGATGCCGGCGCCGCTCCCGCCCACCGTGCCCCGCGCCGCCGCGTCGAAGGCGCGCGTGCGGCCGTCGGGCGAGTAGAGCGAGCCTTCGCGGTAGAGGTAGCCGGACTGCTGCGGCACCATCACGTTCACCCCGCCGGCCAGCGCCAGGTCGCACTCGCCCGCCAGCAGGCTCTGGCAGGCCAGGTGCACGGCCACCAGCGAGGTGGAGCAGGCGGACTGCACGTTCACGCTGGGCCCCTCCAGCCCCAGCCGGTACGACACCCGGGTGGTCAGGAAGTCGCGGTCGCACCCCAGCCGCAGGTCGATGGGCTCCGCGCCGCGCGCCCGCCGCGGGTCGGCCTGCAGCCACGCCAGGTACCCCGGCTGCCCGCACCCCCCGAACACGCCGATGCGCCCCGCGAAGCGCGCGGGGTCGTGCCCCGCGTCTTCCAGCGCCGCCCAGGCGACCTCCAGGAAGACGCGGTGCTGGGGGTCGGTCAGCGCCGCCTCGCGCGCGGTGAGCTCGAAGAAGCCGGCGTCGAAGCGGTCGAACCCCTCCAGCACCCCCCGCACGCGCACGTAGCGGGGGTCCGCGCGCAGCGCGGCGGACACGCCGGCCGCGTCCAGCTCCGCGTCGCCCAGCCGGGTCAGCGCGTCCACCCCGTCGCGCAGCGTGCGCCAGAACGCGGCGACGTCGGCCGAGCCGGGGAAGCGGCCGGCCATCCCCACCACGGCGATCTCCATCCCCGTGGGGCGGTCGCGCGGCGCGGCGCTCACGTGCCCCCCGCGATCCGCCGGCGCGCGCGCAGCCGCTCGCGCCCGGCGTCCAGGCGGGCGGCTTCGCCCTCGGCCGCGGCCCCGGCGTCCGGCGCGGCCTCGCCGCGGATCAGGGCGCAGAGCGAGGCCACGGTGGGGTGGGTGAAGAGGTCGAGCACCGTCACCCCCGGGGCGAGCTCGGTCAGCCGCACGTGAAGGCGCATCAGCAGCAGCGAGTGCCCGCCCAGGTCGAAGAACGAGTCGTCGACCCCCACCCGCTCCACCTCCAGCACCTCGGCCCAGAGCGCCGCCACCCGCCGCTCCAGCTCGGTGCGGGGCTCGGCCGCGGCCGCGGCGGCGGGCGCCGCCCCGGGCGCGGGGAGCGCACGGCGGTCCCGCGCGCCCACGGCGTCGCGTGGGATGCGCTCCAGCGCCACGAAGGCGGCGGGCACCCTGGCCTCGGGAAGGTGCAGCCGCGCGTGCGAGCGGAGCGCCGCCGCGTCGGGCGCCGCCCCCGGGGCCGCGACGAAGTACGCCACCAGGCGGCGGTCGCCCGGCCGGTCCTCGCGCGCCACCACCGCGGCGTCGGCCACCCCGGGGTGGGCGCGCAGCACCGCCTCCACCTCGCCCGGCTCCACCCGGGCGCCGCGCACCTCCTCCGCCGGGTCCAGCCGCCCCAGGAACTCCAGCTCCCCCCCCGCCGTCCAGCGGGCGCGGTCGCCGGTGCGGTACATGCGCGCGCCGGGGCGCGGCGAGAACGGGTCGGGAACGAAGCGCTCGGCGGTCGGCGCCGGGTGCCCCGGGTAGCCGCGCGCCAGGCCGTCGCCGGCGGCGAAGAGCTCGCCCGCCTCCCCCGGCGGCACCGGCTGCAGCGCGCCGTTCAGCACGTAGGCGCGGGTGTTGGGCACGGGGCGGCCGATGGGCAGCGTGGCCGCGCCGGGCTCGACGCCGCCGACCAGGTGGACGGTGGTGCAGGTGGTGTTCTCGGCCGGCCCGTAGACGTTCGCCAGCCGGCGCGGCGGCGCGGCAGACGCGAGCACCCGCCGCACCGCCTCGGCGTCGGCCGCCCCGCCGCCGAAGAGCACGTCGCGCACCCCGGAAAAGCTCTCGGGCGCCTGGCGCGCCACCTGCCCGAAGAGCGCGGTCGTCAGGAAGACGGAGGTCACGCGCTGGTCGCGCAGCACCCGGGCGAGCGCGCCGGCCGAGTGCATGTCCTCGCGGTCGACCACCACCACGGTGCCGCCGTTCAGCAGCGCCCCCCACAGGTCCCAGGTGGTCACGTCCACCGAGACCCCGGAGGCGTGCGCCACGCGGTCGCCCGGGCCGGGCTGCACCCCGCTTCCGCCGGACACCAGGCGGGCCACGCCCCGGTGCGTGACGGCCACGGGCCGGGGCCAGGCGGTGGAGCCCGCGGTGTAGAGCAGGCACGCCGCGCTCTCCGGGTGCGCCTGCGCGTCCGTGAAGGACGCCGGCCGCGCGGCGATCGCGGCCGCGTCGTCGTCCAGCCACACCACCTCGGCGCCGGCGGTGGGAAGCCCGTCGCCGAGGAAGCGGGTGGTCACCAGCACCCGTGCCCCCGCGTCGGCCAGCATCCACTCCACCCGCCGGGTGGGGAAGGCGCTGTCGACGGGGAGGTACGCGCCCCCCGCCCGCAGCGCGGCCAGGCAGGCCACCACGAAGTCCACCGAGCGGTCCAGCAGCACCGCCACCGGCGCCTCGTTCCGCACGCCCAGCGCGCGGAGGTGGTGCGCCAGCCGGCCGGCGCGTGCGTCCAGCTCGCGGTAGGTCACCCGCTCGGCGCCGTGGACCACCGCCTCGGCCTCGGGGGTGCGCGCCACCCACGCCGCGAAGAGCGCGGGGAGGGAGGCGTCGCGCGGGTAGGGGCGCGCGGTGTCGTTCCACGCCTCGAGCACCCCGCGCGCCGCCTGCGCGTCCGGCCCCGCCGCGGCCGGCGGACGGGCGGCGCGGGTGAGGACGTCCGTCATCGGGCCTCTCCCGCGCCGGCCGCCGCCGCCACGCGTCCGCCGACGGCGCGCGCGCCGTCGATGCGCCCGGCCAGCGCCGCCACCGTCCCGGCGTCGGCCAGCGCCCGCATCGGCAGCCGCACCCCGAACACCTCGCCGATCTGCGCGAGGATCAGCGTGGCCACCAGCGAGTGCCCGCCCAGGTGGAAGAAGTCGTCGTGCACCCCCACCCGCGGGCGCTCCATCGCCTCGGCCCAGATGGTGGCCAGCTCGCGCTCGGTGTCGGTGCGCGGCGGCGCGTACGCGGCCGAGTCGTCGCGCGGGGTGGCGTGCGTCTCCAGCGTCTCGCGCAGCCGCTCCAGCGACTGCGCGCCGCGCCCCATGCGGCCGATCGCCCCCCCGCCGTCGCCCGCCGGGCCGGCGCGGGCCTCGTCCACGCTGCGCGCGAAGGCGCCCAGCGTGGGCGACTCGAAGAGCGCCCGCAGCGGCAGCGCCACCCCCAGCGTCTGCCGCACCCGCGACACCATCAGCGTGGCCAGCAGCGAGTGCCCGCCCAGCGCGAAGAAGTCGTCGTCGGCGCCCACCCGGTCGCGCTCCAGCACCTCGGCCCAGACGGCCGCCAGCAGCGCCTCGGTGGGGGTGCGGGGCGCCACCCAGGGGGCGGGCTCCACGCGCTCGGAGCCCGGCGCGGCGTGCGGCTGCAGCGACTCGCGCAGCTCCTCCAGCGTGCGGGTGCCGCGGTTCATCCTGCGCATCGGGGCGATCCCGCCGTCCTCGCGGTGGCGCGGCGCGGCGGCCACCCGCTCGGCCAGCGCGGCCACGGTGGTCGCCTCGAACAGCGCGCGCAGCGGCAGCTCGGCCCCCATCTCCTTACGCACCCGCGCCACGATCCGCGTGGCCTGCAGGCTGTGCCCGCCCAGCGCGAAGAAGTCGTCGTGCACGCCCACGCGCTCCACGCCCAGCACCTCCGCCCAGATCGCCGCCAGCCGCGTCTCGTCCACCGACCGCGGCGCCTCCGGCGCCTCCGCGGCGGCCACGGGCGCGTCGGGCGCGGGGAGGGCGCGGCGGTCCACCTTCCCGTTGGCCGTCAGGGGGAAGGCGTCCAGCGCCACGAACGCCGCCGGGACCAGGTGGGCGGGGAGGAGCGCCCGCAGGTGCGTCCTCAGCTCCGCGGCCGGCGGCGCCTCGCCCTCGGCGGTGAAGTACGCCACCAGCCGGCGGTCTCCCGACCGCTCCTCGCGCGGCACCACCACCGCGGCGCGCACGGCGGGGTGGCGGGCCAGCGCCGCCTCCACCTCGCCCGGCTCGATGCGGAAGCCGCGGATCTTCACCTGGCTGTCCAGGCGGCCCAGGAACTCCACGACGCCGGGCGCACCCTCCGTCTCCGTCCACCGCACCCGGTCGCCGGTGCGGTAGAGCCGCGCGCCCGGGACCGGCGAGAAGGGGTCGGGAACGAACCGCTCCGCGGTGGCCGCGGGGCGCCCCTGGTAGCCGCGCGCCACGCCGTCGCCCCCCGCGTACAGCTCGCCGGGAACGCCCACGGGAACCGGCTCCAGCGCCGCGTCCAGCACGTAGACGCGGGTGTTGCCGATCGGGCGCCCCAGCGGCACGGGGTCGCCCACCTCGCCCGCCGCGCGCATCGCGTGGCAGCAGGTGAAGGTGGTCCCCTCCGTGGGCCCGTAGCCGTTGGTCACCACCAGCCCGGGGTTCGCGTCCAGCACGCGCCGCACGGCCTGCGGAGAGACCACGTCGCCGCCGGCCAGGAGCTGCCGCACCCCGCCGAATGCCGCGGGGTCCAGCTCCACCATCTGGTGGAAGAGCCCGGCGGTCAGCCACAGGGTGGTCACCCCCTGCGCGCGGATGAATTCGCCGAGCTGCTCCAGCGAAGGGGGCTCCGGGGGATACAGGGCCAGCGTGCCGCCGTTCAGCAGCGGCCCCCACAGCTCCAGCGTCGACGCGTCGAAGGCCACCGGCGCGAAGCCCAGGAAGACCTGCTCGGGCGAGAAGTCCAGGAAGGCGGAGCCGCGCACCAGGCGCACCACGGCGCGGTGCGGCGCCATCACCCCCTTCGGCTGTCCCGTCGACCCCGAGGTGTAGAGGACGTACGCCAGCGATTCGGGCCCCGCGCCGCTCTCCAGCTCCCCCGGGTCCTCGCCCGCCGCCTCGGCCAGCGCGGCGCCCAGCGGCACCACCTCGGCGGCGCCCCGCGGCACCCGGTCCGCCAGCTCCGGCTGGGCCAGCACCAGCCGCACGGCGCTGTCGCGCGCCAGGTACGCCAGCCGCTCGGGGGGATAGGCGGGGTCCAGCGGGACGTAGGCGCCGCCCGCCTTCAGGATCGCGAGGAGCGCCGTCACCTGCTCCACCCCGCGCTCCACGCACACCCCCACGCGCGTCTCCGGCCCCACCCCGCGGCGGCGCAGCACGCGCGCCAGCCGGTTGGCCCGCGCCTCCAGCTCGCCGTAGCGCACCCGCACGCCCCCCTCCGCGACCAGCGCGGGCGCGTCGGGCGTGCGCCGCGCCACGGCGCTGAAGAGCGCGCCGACCGAGGCGCGGGGGTATTCCGCCGCGGTGTCGTTCCACGCCTCCACCACGCGCGTCCGCTCCTCCGCGTCCAGCAGCGGCACGGCCGAGACGCGGACCTCCGGGTCGTCGGCCACCGCCTCCAGCATGCGGCGGAAGTGCGCGAACATCCGCTCCGCCGTGGCCGGGTCGAACAGGTCGGCGGCGTACTCCCACACCACCGTCATCCCCCCGTCGCCCCCGCCCCGCCCCAGCCGCTGCTCGGCGTGGGGGATCACGATCACGTTCAGGTCGAACTTGGCCGAGCCGTTGGGGAGCGCCACCTCCAGCTCCAGCTCCAGCCCGGGGATGGCCAGCTCGGGGAGGGCCGAGTCGTGGAAGTTGAAGGCCACCTGGAAGAGCGGGTTGTGCCCCAGCGCGCGCTCGGGCCGCACCGCGCCCACCACGGCGTCGAAGGGCACGTCCTGGTGCGCGTACGCCTCCAGCGTGGCGGCGCGGACGCGCGCCAGCAGCTCGGCGAAGGTGGGGTCGCCCGAGGCGTCGGCGCGCACCACCGCCATGTTCACCAGCATCCCGATCAGCCGCTCCGTCTCCTTCTGGCGGCGGCACGCCATGCCGGTGCCCACGTGCAGGTCGGCCTCGCCGCTCCACCGCGCCAGCACGGCGTCGAAGGCGGCCAGCATGGTCATGAACAGCGTAGCCCCCTGGCGCCGGCCCGCCGCGCGCAGCCGCTCGTACAGCGCCTGCGGCAGGTGGAAGCGCGGCGCGGCCCCGCGGAAGCTGGGCAGCGGCGGGCGGCGGCGGTCCGCGGGGAGCTCCAGCACCCGGGCGCCGTCCGCCAGCCGGCCGCGCCAGAAGTCGAGCTGCGCCCGGGCGGCGTCGCCCTCCATCCACCGCCGCTGCCAGGCGGCGTAGTCGCCGTACTGCACCTCCAGCTCCGGCAGCGGCGACGGCCGCCCCGCCGCGAAGGCCGCGTACAGCGCCACCAGCTCCCCCAGCAGCAGGTTGAGCGACCATCCGTCGTGCACCAGGTGGTGCTCCATCTGCACCAGCACGTGGTGGCCGGGGGCCCGCTTCAGCAGCGACCAGCGCATCAGCGGGAGCGAGGCCATGTCGAAGGGCGTCTCGAACTGCGCCTCCATCCACGCGGTCATCGCGGCGTCGCGCGCGTCCTCGGGGAAGGAGCCGAAATCGACCACGGGGAGGTGCACGGGCCAGGGCGCGTGCACCCGCTGCACCGGCGAGCCGTCCACGGCGGGAAAGGTGGTGCGCAGCAGCTCGTGGCGGCGCACGATCTCGGCGAGCGCGCGCTCCAGCACGGCCACGTCGAGCGCGCCGCGGAAGCCCAGGGTGGCCTGGAAGTGGTACGAGCGGCCGGCCGGGTCGAGCTGCTGCAGGAACCAGACGCTCTCCTGCTGGAAGCTGGGCGGCACCTGCCCGTCGCGCGCGCCGGGAACGATGGGCGGGAAGCCCGTCGCGCTCCCCGCGTGCGCCTCGGCGGCGCGCGCCAGCTCCTCCACCGTGCGGTGCTCGAAGAGCGCCGCCAGCGGCAGCTCCCGCCCCAGCGCCTCGCGCACGCGCGCCGCCACCCGCATGCTGGCCAGCGAGTGCGCGCCCAGCGCGAACACGTCGTCGTGCACCCCTACGCGGGTGACGCCGAGCACCTCGGCCCAGATCCCGGCCAGCAGCTCTTCGGCCGGGGTGCGCGGGGGAGCGTAGCGCCGCTCGCGCTCGGCCCGCTCCGCGTCTTCGGGAGAGGGTAGGGCGCGGCGGTCCAGCTTGCCGTTGGGGGTGACGGGAAGCGCGTCCAGGAAGACGAACGCGGCGGGGACCATGTGCTCCGGAAGCACGGCGCGCAGGTGCGCGCGCAACGCCTCCGCGTCCGGCGCCGCGCCCTCGGCGGGAACCACGTAGCCCACCAGGCGCCGCTCGCCGCCTTCGTC
>DASYJZ010000427.1:0-10691 GCA_035995965.1 Longimicrobium sp.
GGCAGGCCGAAGGATCTATAGCCGGCTCATCGAAACACTTCAGGGATGCACCTCTGATCAGGGAATCTGCTAGCACAGGCGAGGGGCGGCCTCCACGGGTCG
This sequence comes from Longimicrobium sp., assembly GCA_035995965.1. Taxonomy (GTDB): domain Bacteria; phylum Gemmatimonadota; class Gemmatimonadetes; order Longimicrobiales; family Longimicrobiaceae; genus Longimicrobium. The sequence continues at coordinate 103 of DASYJZ010000427.1, forward strand.
CCCCGTTTCGTGTCTGCGATGCTCACGCAGAACCAGGGCTTGTAGAATTGCACGGTCCGCACTAACTTGTACGTGTCACCTGTACGTGTTTCGTCTCCTGCCGTCGTAGAGCCATGCCGCGGAAGAAGAAGCCGACACCGGACGCGCTCACCGTGTCGCAGGCGAGGGCGCAGCTCTTCGAGCTGATCGACGCGGTCACCCAGAATCCGGAAGAGCCGGTGGTCATCGAGCACCGGGACCGGGAGGAGCGGGCGGTGCTGGTCGACGAAGGGCACTACCGGTACCTGGTGAACGTCGCCCACGGCGTGATGGTGGCGAGAGAGCAGCCGTTCAAGCTGTTCGGCAGCATGCGGCTCAACGTTCCCGAAGCAGAGTTCGACGCCTGGCTCGACGACAACCGGCGGACGCAGGCCGACCTCGCGGCCCGCAAGCTCGGCGACCTCTGACCCATGGCGCACTCCCTGGTGGTCAGCGACACGCACGCGCTGATCTGGTACGCGCAGGGACGGGCCAATCGCCTGGGTACGCGCGCGCGGCGCATCTTCGAACGGTGCGACGCGGGCCAGGTGGTGGTGTACCTCCCGGTCTTGGTGCTCGCGGAGCTGGGCGAGGCTGTGCGCTCGGGCCGGGTCGCGATTCCGGCGCCGTTCACGATGTGGGTCACGCACCTGCTCGCGACGGGGCGCTTCTTCGCCGTAGACCTCTCCTGGGACATCCTGAGCCTGGCCGAGGAGCTCTACGCGATCCCCGAGCGCGGCGACCGCCTGATCGCCGCGACGGCCGCGCACCTCGACTTTCCGCTGGTCACGCGCGATCCGGAGATCGGCGCGGCGTCGGGCGTGGAGGTAATCTGGTAGTCCGGCGCTCCTGACGGGACGGAGGTCACGGGGAGCCTCCCCGTGACCTCCGCGTTTCGACCGGGCCGGGATTCGGCCTCAGCGGTAGTCGCCATCCTGCGCGCGGGGGTTGATGATGCGCTCGGCCAGGTCGGTGAGCCGGTGGTCGGTCTGGCCCTCCTCGTCGAGCGTCCGCTGCAGCGTACGGGCGTGGTCGCTCATCCCCAGTCGGTCGGCGTAGGTGCGCACGCACCCGTAGCCGGCGATCTCGTAGTGCTCCACCCGCTGCGCGGCCGCGATCAGCCCCGCGTCGATGGTGTCGGGATCACCCTTCTCCTTCAGCATCTCCTGCCCTTCCTTCAGCAGCCCCTCCATCCCCTTGCAGTGGTGGCCGCCGGGCTTCTCGCCCATCCCGTCGAAGATGACCTCCAGGCGCTTCACCTGGTCGTGCGTCACCCGCTCGTGCTCCTGGAACGCACTCCTGAGCTCGGGGTTGTGCGCTTTCTCGGCCATCATCGGCAGCGCCTTGAGGATCTGGTTCTCGGCGCTGTACAGGTCGCGAAGCTGGTCCACGTACAGGTCCTTCAGCGAGTCCATCGACATCGTCCCTCCTTTGCGCAGGCCGTTCCGTTCCCGGATCCCGGGGGCCGAACGGAGCCTGCACGCGGCATACCACCGGCCGCGCAGAGCGCGGCCTGCGGGGATGGCACGCGGCGCGGCGCCGGGGGTATCTTTCGACTGCCGCGCTCAGCCGCGCCCGGCGATGATCCGGACCTGAAACGATCCGCGCCGCCGGTCCGTACCAGCTTCCGCAACCGAAGGCTCCGCGCGGACTTGCCGCGCCCGCCCCGCCCGCCCTCCCTTCTCCGCAGCCGATGTACGGGATCGCAGGACTGCTCACCGGCCGCACCCTCGCGGGGCGCTACCTGATCGAGGCCGTGATCGGCCGCGGCGGGATGGGCGCCGTCTACCGCGCGGCCGACGAGCGGCTCTCGCGCGCCGTCGCGGTGAAGGTGGTGGGCGCCGTCACCAACGACCCGGCCGAGCACGACCGCCTGCGCGCGCGCTTCCACCGCGAGGCGCGGGCGGCCGCCGCGCTGCGCCACACCAACGTGGTGCAGGTGCACGACTTCGGCACCGATCCGGAGCTTGACCTGGACTTCCTGGTGATGGAGCTGCTGCACGGCGAGGACCTCTCCGCGCGGCTGATGCGCACCGCGGCCCCGCCGCTCCCCGTCTCGCTCTCCATCCTCCGCCAGGCCGCCCGCGGCCTCTCCGCCGGCCACCGCGCGGGGATGGTGCACCGCGACGTGAAGCCCGGGAACCTCTTCCTGGAGGACGAGGAGGGGCACGACCGGGTGCACGTGCGCGTGCTCGACTTCGGCATCGCGCAGATCGGCGGCGAGGAGGGGACCGTCACGCAGCTCACCGTCTACGGCCGCTCGCCCTTCTCCCCCGCCTACGCCTCGCCCGAGCAGCTGCGCGGCGACGACCAGATCACCGCCGCCTCCGACGTGTTCAGCCTGGCCGCGGTGGGCTACCACCTGGCCACGGGCACGCGGCCGTTCACCTCTGCCGACCCCGCGCGGGCCTCGGCCGAGGTGAGCGACGCGGTGCGCCTCCTGCGCCAGCGCGCGCCCTCGCTCGACGACGCGAGCTACGCCGTGCTGGTGCGCGCCCTGGCCCGCACCCCCGCCGAGCGCTTCCCGCACGCCGGCGCGATGGCCGACGCGCTCTCCGGGATCGCCCCGGCCGCATCCGAGCCGCGCGCGGTGACGCCCGTCCCCATCTTCGCCGCGCCCGCGCAGCAGCCTACCTTCGCGCGCTCCACCCCGGCCGCCGCGCCGCGCCCCGCGCCGGCGATGGACGAGACGCGGCTCTACGCGCCTGGGCTCTTCGTCGCGCCCGCGCCCCAGCCGCGTACCGCGGCGCCGCCGGCACCGTCGCCCGCGAACGTCGCGCCCTGGAACGGGGCGGCGCACCCGGCGGACGACCGCACCCCGGTCCCCGGCGCGCCGCCGCAGCCGCGCCGCGCCAGTGGCTTCCGCCGCTTCATGCTCGCGCTCTGGGAGCTCACGGTGACGACTACGTCGATCGCCCTGTTCGTCGGCTCGTGGGCGCTGGCGGTCTACGGCGTGGCGGAGGGGCGGCGCCGCTACCTGCTCGCGGGCGTCGCCGCCACGGTGCTCTTCACCCCGTTCGCCATGCACCGGCTGTCGTCGCGGCGCGGCCGCTACGGCTTCGCGGTGTTCGGCGCGCTGGTAGCGACGCTGGTCGCCTGGCGCGTGGTGGCGCGCGGCACCGGCGATCCGGCCGTCGCCCTGGGCGCGGTGTTCGGGCTGCAGGTGCTCGCCTGCTTCGTGATGTCGTGGCTCACCCGCAGGCGCCGCCCCGATCCGCTGCCGGACAGTTGACGGGGACGATATACGACGAAGGGGGCGCGGAGCGAGTCCGCGCCCCCCCGGCGCGGACGAGGGTCGCTCAGCCGACTTCGTGATCCCGACCGGCGGCGGCTACTTCTTTGCCTCCCTCGTTCGGCGCGCTTGGCTACGTGCTGGACGGCACGCCCGAGGAGAAGGCGCGCTTCGTGGCGTTCCTTCTCGAGCCGGAAGGTTGACCAGCAGCAGATCGCCTCACGCAGAGACGCGGGGCCGCAGAGAGAACCATCCAGCTTCTCTGCGGCTCCGCGTTTTTGCGTGACGCACTTTCCTCGACCCGCTGCCTGCCTCAGCTCGCCTTGCGCACGGCCTCGGCCTCGGCATTCACGGGCACGATTTCATCCAGCTCGCCAGCCGCCGCTTTCAATGCGAAGTACAGGTCGAACGCGAGCTGCGACTTCAGCCAGAAGGCCGGCGTCTGCGAGAAGAGGCGGCCCAATCGCAAGGCCAAATCTGGCGTGACTGAGGCCTGTTCGGCGAGCAGCGCGTCGATCGCCGCCGTGGGCAGGCGCAAGCGCATCGCCAGGTCTGCGGCCGACCACCCGAAGTCGGGCAGAAATTCTTCACGCAGCAACTCGCCCGGGTGAGTCGGAGCGCGATTCGTCGGCAGGAGCACCATCAGGTCGTCGGGCCCGAAGCCGCTGAAAGCCGCGCAATGCGCCTCAATCGTGGTAATTCGTGATCTCGACATCTTCAGCTCCGGCGCCGGTTGCCGTACGGCTCCTTCAGATCCGCAAACCGCTCTGCCAGTACAAGCATTTCTAGCTTGCGCCGATCGGACGGCCAAACCGGCGGCGGACACGTGTTCCGTGCAGCCTGGTGTCCGTACCGAAGAAAATGTCCTGGGTGCCGCGGTTGTGGAAGTCGACGATCACGAGCACGGGTCGATTCGGGCGGGCAACTGACTGCCGATCGACGAATCATATTCGCCCGAGCTCGAAAACGTCAACTATGGACACACCTATACGGCTGCCCCTGCGCCCGCCGCCGCAGCCTCCCGCTCCTCCGCGGGCTCCCAGCCGGGGAGCACCTCGAAGACCTTGAGCGCCAGCGGGACCTTGCCGAAGGGCGCGCTCACCTGCACGCCCTGGATCATCCCCAGCGCATCGCGCAGCATCTCCTGGGCGATCAGGGTGCCTTCCAGCGTCCCCTCCTCCTTCCCCCGGTCGCTGGCGCGGCGCATCCGCTCCATCACCGTGTCGGGGACGACCACGCCGGGCACCTCGTTGGCCAGGAACTCGGCGTTGCGCGCGGAGACCAGCGGCCAGATCCCGGCGATCACCGGGATGCGGATCCCCTCGCGCTCGATGTGGCTCACGAAGCGCTCCAGCTGGCGCAGGTCGAACACGGGCTGGGTGATGCAGTACTCGGCGCCCGCGTCCACCTTCCAGTAGAAGCGCTTCATCTCGTGCTCGAAGTCCTCGGCGCCGGGGTTCACACCCACGCCGACCACGAAGCTGGTGGGCTCGCCCAGCACGTTGCCGCCGGGGTCCAGGCCGCGGTTGAGCCGCGCGGCCAGGTTGGTGAGCCCGATGGCGTCGATGTCGAAGACCGCCGTGGCGTCCGGATACGGCCCCATCTTGGGCGGGTCGCCGGTGATGAAGAGCATGTTGCGCAGCCCCAGCGCCTGCGCGCCCAGCAGGTCCGAGAGCATCCCCAGCAGGTTGCGGTCGCGGCAGCAGTAGTGGATCACCGGCTCGATGCCCACGCGCTGATGGATCAGCAGCGCCGTCGCCAGTGCGCCCATCCGGCTCTGCGCGCGCGGCCCGTCCGGCACGTTGACCCCGTCGACCCCCGCCTCCTTCAGCAGCCGCACGCCCTGCAGCATGGGCTCGGGGTTGATGCCGCGCGGCGGCACGATCTCCACCGTGGTCAGGAACTCGCCGCGCACCAGCTTGGCGCCCCACTGCGAGCGCTCCGCCAGCGGCACCGGCTCCACCGCCTGACCGTCCTGCTCCGGCGCCGCGACCGAGACGCGCGGCGACTGCGCCGGCGAGAGCATGCGCAGCGCGCCGCACATCTGGTCGATGTGCTCCGGCGTGGTCCCGCAGCACCCGCCCACGAAGCGCACCCCGCGGCGGATCATCCGCGCGGCATAGGTGGCCATGTACTCGGGGCTCGCCATGTAGATTGTGCGCCCGTCCACGTCGCGCGGCAGGCCGGCGTTGGGCTGCATGGAGAGCGGCCGCGTGGTGGCGGCGAGCATGCGGTCCACCGCGCCCAGCATGGCGCTGGGCCCGACGGAGCAGTTGAGGCCGATCACGTCGGCGCCCCACTCGTCCAGCCGCTCCACCGCCACGCCCACCTCGGTGCCGAACGGGGTGCGTCCGTCCTCACGGATCACCATCTGCGCGACCACGGGGAGGTCCGACACCTCGCGCACGGCCAGCAGCGCCTGCTCGATCTCGTCCAGGTCCGAGAAGGTCTCCAGGACGAACAGGTCCACCCCGCCCGCCGCCAGCGCCTCCGCCTGCTCGCGGAAGAACCCGCGCGCCTCCGAGGTCGAGGTGGGGCCGTACGGCTCGATGCGCATCCCCAGCGGCCCCATCGCCCCCGCCACGCAGGCGCGGGTGCCGGCGGCCGACCGGGCGACCTCGGCGGCGCGGCGGTTGATCTCCTCCAGCCGGTCCTCCAGGCCATGGCGGGCCAGCTTGGGGCGGTTGGCGCCGTAGCTGTTGGTCTCGATGATTTCGGCGCCGGCCTTCACGTACGCCCGGTGGACGTCGCGCACCAGGTCGGGCTGCACCACCGAGAGCTCGTCGTAGCAGCGGTTGATGTACACGCCGCGGCTGTACAGCATGGTGCCCATGGCACCGTCGAACAGGTGCGGGCGGCCGTCGGCGATCAGCTCGCGGAAATCGGGCATGGAAGCGTGTGTCGCTGGATCGTGCCGCCGCCCGGACGTGCTCCGGGCGGTCGACGTGCGGTCCGTGTGTCAGCCGCGCGCCGTGGTGGCCGCGCTCAGAACGTGATCGACGGGGAGAGCTTCACCTCTCCCTGCTGGGCGCCGGGCTGGATCCACAGCACCCGGCCCGCGGTGTCGATCCCCAGCTCGGTCTCGCCCTTCCGCGGCGTGCAGCCCTGCCGCCCGGGGTAGATCCACCGCTGGCGCGTGTCGCGGCGGAGCTGGAGCATCGCCGAGTCCGCCTCGGACGACGACTCCAGCGCAAGCTCCCCCTCCAGGTGCTCCATCGCCCCGGGAGGACAGCGCGTGGGCCGCGGCCCCAGCGTACGCAGCACCAGCGCGCTGTCCGCTTTCGCCGGCAGCCGGTCCGCCGCGCGCCTGCGCCGGTGGTCCGGCGAGAGGTATACCGCCACGGCGACCGCGACGAGCCCAAGGACCACGATCAGCAGGCTCAGCCGCCTCGACCCGGCCTTGTGCGTCTTCAGCGCCCGGTCGATCGCGTCCAGGCCACCCGCCATCCCCCGCTCCTCCTGCTGATGTCCGACCCGCGCGCCCCGGACGGGTTGCGAATGCCGAGGCACCCCGCGGGACCGATGCCGTTCATCCCGGCCGCCCGTCAGCCGATCGCGTGCCCCTCTCCCTCGGTCGCACAGCAGCCGGTAGTCCGCGAAGGCGGACTTCGTGCCGTTGTAGCCGCGAGTTTACTCGCATCGTCGCGAACACCAGATCATCGACCCCATGCGAATCCACTCGCCCGACCACCCCGAAGCCACCTGAGTCGGCAGGCTCACCCCCCCGTCGAGAAGTACTTCGCCCCCGGGTGATGCACCACCAGGGCCGCCGTCGACTGCTCGGGGTCGAGCTGCCATGCGCTGGTGAGCCCCACGCCGATGGTCTCCTTCACCGGCAGGATGTCGAAGAGCACCTCGTGCTGCTCGATGTCGGGGCACGCCGGGTACCCCCACGAGTAGCGCAGCCCGCGCGGCTCGTCGATCCCCAGCTCGCTGCGCACGCGGCGGTTCACGTACTCCGCCGCGCCCTCCGCCGTCTGCACGCTGAAGCCGTGCAGGAAGTACCCCTCGGTGTAGTCTCCGTCCGCGTTGCGCTTCGCGATGAAGTCGGACGCGGCGTCGCCGCTGGTCACCACCTGCAGCGCGATCACGTCTTCCGGCCCCTTGCCGTTCAGCGGGCGGAAGTAGTCCGCCAGCGAGAGCCGCTCGCGGTCCTCCTGCCGCGGGAAGGCGAAGCGCCCGATCTCCCTGGTGCGGTCCGCCGGGTCGAACACCACCACCTCGTCGCCCTCGCGGCCCACGGGAAAGTAGCCGTAGATGGCCCGCGGCCGGAGCCACGCCTGCGTGCGCGCCTCCAGCGTGTAACGCCGTAGCCGCGGCTCGAAGTCCTCGCGCACCAGGCGGTCCCACTCCTCGCCCTTCAGGTTGCGCGCGCCCCACTGCATCCGGTACAGCGTGTTGCGGTCGATGCACGCCACCACGTCGTCCACCGGGATGGCGTCGAGCACCTTCCACCCCCAGAACGGCGGCGTGGGAACGTCCGCCTCGGGCACCGCCGCGCCGTCGCGCGAGGCGGGGCGCAGCTCCTGGGCGCGCGCCTTGGAGCGGGCGTACTCCTCGCTGCGGCGCAGCATCGCCTCGTTGTGCTCCCGCACCCAGCCCTCGCTGCCGTTCGCCATGAGCTGGTCCATCACCGAGAGCCCCTCGAACGCGTCCTTGCAGTAGAACATCCCCGGGGGATACGGCCGTCCCTCCTCCACCACTGCGGCGGCGCGCACGAAGCTGGGGTTGATCGCCGCGCCGCCGACGAGCAGCGGGTAGCGCAGGTCGCGCTTGAACAGCTCCTGCGCGCAGAGCGGCATCTGCTTGGAGGTCGACACCAGCAGCGCGGAGAGGCCGATGGCGTCGGCGCCCACCTCCTCGGCCTTCTCGATGATGGTGTTCACCGGCACCTGCTTCCCCAGGTCGAACACCGTGTAGCCGTTGTTGGTGAGGATGGTGTTCACCAGGCTCTTGCCGATGTCGTGCACGTCGCCGTACACGGTGGCTAGCACCACCTTCCCCTTGGTCTGCCCCTCGGCCTTCTCCAGGTACAGCTCCAGCCGCGCGACCGCCTTCTTCATCACCTCGGCGCTCTGCAGCACGAAGGGGAGGATCAGCTCGCCGGCGCCGAACTTGTCGCCCACCTCCTTCATCGCCGGCAGCAGCACGTCGTTCAGCACGGGGACGGCGCCCAGCTTCTCCACCGCCGCGTCGATCAAGTCCTCCACCCCGTCCTTCTTGCGGTGCAGGATCTTCCAGTGCAGCGCCTCTCCCGGCGTCATCTCCGCCGTGGGGTCCACCGCGCTCTCCTGCTCCGCGCCGCGCACGTCGAAGTGGGCGATGAACGCCGCCAGCGGGTCGTTCGTCTCCGTGCGCCGGTCGAAGATCAGGTCGTCGGCCAGCCGGCGCTCCTCGGCGTCGATCTCGAAGTACGGCTTCACGTGCGCGGGGTTGATGATGGCCGTGTCGAGCCCCGCGTCCACGCAGTGGTGCAGGAACACCGAGTTCAGCACCGTGCGCGAGTGCGGCTGCAGCCCGAAGGAGACGTTCGACACGCCCAGCGTGGTCAGCACCCCCGGCAGCTCGCGCTTGATGGCGCGGATCCCCTCCAGCGTCTCCACGGCGGAGCGGCGGAACTCCTCGTCGCCGGTGGAGAGGGTGAAGGTGAGCGCGTCGAAGATCAGCGCGTCCGGCGTCATCGCGTACTCGCCGGTGGCGATGGTGTGGATCTTCCGCGCCACCTCGAGCTTGGTCTCCGCCGTCTTCGCCATCCCCCCCAGGTCGCGGTCGATGGTGAGCGCGATCACCGCCGCCCCGTGCGCGGCCACCAGCGGGAGCACGGCGTCGACCCGCTCGCGGCCGTTCTCCAGGTTGATGGAGTTCACGATCGGCCGCCCCGGGCTCTGCTCCAGCGCCGCCTTCAGCACGTCCGCCTCGGTGCTGTCGAAGCAGAGCGGCGCGTCCACCCCCTGCGAGAGGAGCTTCACCACGGTGCGCATCTGCACGGCCTCGTCCTGCCGCTCGGTGAGCGCCACGCACACGTCCAGCACGTGCGCGCCGCTCTCCGTCTGCTCGCGGCCCACCTCCAGCACGCCGTCGTAGTCGTCGGCCAGCAGGAAGCGCTTCACCTTGCGGCTCCCCTGCGCGTTCACCCGCTCGCCGATCATGGTCGGCGCGGGCACCTGCACCAGGTCGGCCGCGCGGATCGCGGAGGAGAGGCGCGGGACGAACTCGACCTCGCGCGCCTTCGGCTTCAGCCCGCGCACACGGTCCACGAGCTGGCGGATGTGCGCGGCGTCGGTGCCGCAGCAGCCGCCGACCGCGCTCACGCCGAAGTCGCGGACGAACTCCTCCATCTGCGCCGCGAAGGGCGACGCCTCCAGCGGGTAGACCGCGCAGCCGCCCTCGTTGTGCGGGATCCCCGCGTTGGGGATGCAGGAGATGGGGAGCCGCGAGTTCTCGCCCAGGAAGCGCACCGCCTGCCGCATGTGCTCGGGGCCGGTGGAGCAGTTGAGCCCGATCACGTCGGCCTTCAGCGCCTCGATGGTGACCATCGCCGCGCCGATGTCGGTGCCCAGCAGCATCCGCCCGCTGGTGTCGAGCGTCACCTGCACCTGCAGCGCGACGGGGCGCCCGGCCTCGGCGATCGCCTCGCGGCAGCCGAAGACCGCCGCCTTCACCTCCAGGATGTCCTGGCTGGTCTCGATCAGCAGCACGTCCACCCCGCCTTCGACCAGCGCGCGCGCCTGCTCGGCGAAGACGGGCACCAGCTCGCCGAAGGTGACGTTCCCCAGCGTGGGGTCGCTCGCCGAGGGAAGGAACCCGCTGGGCCCGATGGAGCCGGCGACGAAGCGCGGCCGCCCGTCGGCCTGCGCGAAGCCGTCGGCCACGCGGCGGGCGAGCGAGGCGGCGGCCACGTTGATCTCGCGCACCTGGTCCTGCAGCCCGTACTCGCGCAGGGTGATGCGGTTGGAGCGGAAGGTGTCCGTCTCCAGCACGTCGCACCCCGCCTCCATGTAGGCGGTGTGGATCTCCTCGATCACCCGCGGCTTCGAGATGACCAGGTAGTCGTTGCACCCCTCCAGCCGCTCGCCCCCGAAGTCGGCGGGTGAGAGGTCGTAGCGCTGGATGGAGGTGCCCATGGCGCCGTCGAACACGAGCACGCGCTCGCGGAGCGCGGCGAGGTAGGGCGAGGGAGTGTGGGCCATCGGTCTCAAGGGATCCTTCCGGGATGCAAAAAGTCCCCGCGACTCGGTGGGAGTGCGGGGACATCGGGTCCGGGGTTCGGTGGTTCGGACCGTCCCGACTCTTTAGCGTTTTTTTAACGAGGTCGCAAGCGGTCGCGCCAAATCCATCC
>DASYJZ010000428.1:0-5109 GCA_035995965.1 Longimicrobium sp.
CCGGCCGCCGGCAGCGCCGGAGAGACCGTGAACGCCACCGGCGCCGCGCCGGCCGGGGTGCGCAGCAGCAGCGGATAGCGGCCGGCCGCCGCGCCCGCGGGGATGGTGACGTCCACGAAGGCATAGGTCCCCGCCGCGTTCACGTTCACGGCGCCGCACCCCAGGCGCGGGCATTCCAGGCGGCCGCCGCCCAGGTTCCGTCCACGGATGAGCAGGCGCACCGGGTTCACCGAATGCCCGGCCCACCAGTTGGGCGGATCCACCTTCTCGATCACCGGGGCCTGTGCGGCGCTCGCGCGGGCGGCGAGGAACGCGATACCCAGGGCGGGGAGCAGGGCCAGCTTCATGGATGACTTTCGCGGGGGTAGAATTGACGGATTGGCCGTGTCGGGGGCGGGCCTCCGCCGCCGCTGGTGCCGGGACCGACTACCGACTGAGGATATCACTTCGGGCGCGCCTGGGCGACTGATACCAGAACCCGGCTGTTGAGCTTCTCTAGGATGACCTTCGAGGACGTGCGCGCCATCGCGCTGGAGCTCCCCGGGACGGTCGAGGCGACATCGCATGGAACCCACTCGTTCACCGTGCGGAAGAAGCTCTTCCTGCGCCTGATGGAGGACGGAAAGACGCTCGTGCTGCGCACCGACCCGTACGAGCGCGACCACCTGCTGTCGATCGCCCCGGCCGTGTTCCACGTCACCAGCCAGGTTCGCGAGCACCCGTGGGTGTTCGTCCGCCTCGCGGAGGCCGACCCGGTGCAGCTGCGTGGACTGGTGCAGGACGCCTGGCGGCGTACCGCGCCGCGCAGGCTGGTGGAGGGGTTCGACGCCGCGTTTCCCTGAGTCGCCAAGGACCAGTCGCAGAATGGGGCGGAGGAGCGCGACGGTGGGACCAGGGGGCTCGATGGTGAAGGTGGTGGTGGCGGCGGAGGAAGAAAACGCATAATTTTCTTCCTCCTTTTCTTTACAGGAGCACCAGCATGGCTTTGAACATCAAGCACCCTGAAGCCGACCGGCTCGCGCGTGCGCTCGCGCAAACAACCGGCGAGTCGCTCACGGTGGCCGTCTTGACCGCCCTCAAGGAGCGACTTCAGCGCGAAAGCGGGCGAGGGGATCGGGATGCGGTGAGGAACGAAATTCAACGAATCCAGCGGCACTTCGCGAGCGGCCGCATCAAGGATCCTCCATCGCCCGACGAGATCATCGGGTATGATGAGCACGGATTGCCGGTCTGAATGATCGTCGACACTTCCGCGCTCATCGCGCTCCTGAACTCCGAGCCCGAAGCCGCGCGGATCGAAGCCGCCGTGCTGAGCGCTCGCCGTGTCTTCCTGTCGGCGGCTTCACTGGTGGAAGCCGGGATCGTGGCCGAGCGGCTGAACCCAGCGTTCGGCGCACACGACCTGGATCTCCTGCTCGACAGGATCGGCGTGGAGGTGATCTCCGTAACGCGCGAGCACGCCGAGCTTGCGCGCACGGCATACCGACAGTTCGGCAAGGGCAATCATCCTGCTGCGCTCAACTACGGCGACTGCTTCAGCTATGCGCTCGCCCGCTCGCTCGGCGAGCCGCTTCTATTCGTGGGCAATGACTTCGGGAAGACGGACATCGAGGTAGTGCGATACTGATATCGTAGGTCCATCCCCGGCTCGACACGGTGGGGTACCGTGCGCATCCCGCGCGCTCGACTCAGGATCAGGACGACATCTTGTTGTGCTTTCAGACAGGAGCCGTGCAGATGCTCGAACACAGCGACGTGGCGACCCGGCTCCCGGCCCAGGACCTGGAGCGAGCTCGTGCGTTCTACGCGGAGAAGCTGGGGCTGGAGCCGGTGGAGGAGAGGCCGGGCGGCCTGCGCTACCGCTGCGGCAACAGCTTCTTCGCGCTGTTCGCGTCCGCCGGGGCCGCGTCGGGCACGCACACGCAGATGGGATGGGAGGTCGCCGACATCGAGGCGACGGTCGCGGGGCTGCGTGCCCGCGGCGTGGTGTTCGAGGAGTACGACCTGCCGGGGATCAAGACGGTCGACGGCATCGCCGAGATCGAGGGCAACTACCCGAGCAAGGGCGGCGTCGGCGAGAAGGGCGCGTGGTTCAGGGACAGCGAGGGCAACCTCCTCGGCATCGGGCAGCCGGTGCGCTGAGGCAGAACGATCAGTGTCGACGCGGCAAAACCGACATCATCGCGGCGGAAAGTCTAGATCCCTCGGGTGCCGCCAAGCGTTGGTGACGCGTCTGATTCGCGCAGCGGCACCACTCGGGATGACGTCGTGATGATGCGGGCGGATGCACAGCTGTTCGCGAGTCGATACTCCACCGAAGAGCCGCGGAGCCGCGGAGAGGGCTGCGCTCTCCCTCTGCGTCTCCGCGGCTCTGCGTGAGATCGTTGCCGTTGCTTCAGTCGCGCTCCAGCCCGAGCGCGTGCTCCCGCTCCTCCGTCTCGCGGCCCTCGGGGTCCACCTCGGCCGGTCGCGCCGCGGCGGTGCCCTTGCGGCCCATCCACAGGAAGAGCAGTCCGAAGACCAGCACCACGAGCCCCCACCAGAGGTTCAGGTTGTGCCCCAGCGAGCGCCGGTAGTCCGGCGCGTCGGCGAACAGCCCGTAGCCGGTGAGCAGCAGCCCCAGCAGGGTGAAGAGCCCGCCGATCGGCAGGCGGATGTCGAGGTTCATGGCTCTTCCCCTAGAAGAAGATCAGGTTCAGCACCAGCGTCATCGCCAGCACCACCACCGCGAGCGGGCCCGGGCGCCGGTACCACGGCTCGCCCTCGTCCTTCGGCCGCTCCGTGAGCGAGTAGACCAGCCCGCGCAGCTCTTCTTCCGGCCGCGGCTTCGTCAGCAGGCTCACCACGATCGTCACCACGAAGCAGGTGGTCCACGCCCAGATCGCGGTCCAGAAGTTCTGCGCCATCTCGCTCGGATAGGTGTGCATCACCGAGCCCAGCCATCCCCCCTTGATCCCCACGCCGGAGCCGGCCGGCAGCGAGAGCCCGTGGTGCACCGCCGCCGCCAGCGTCCCCGAGAGCAGGCCGGTGAAGGCGCCGTGCCCCGTGGTGCGCCGCCAGAACATCCCCAGCAGGAAGGTCGCGAACAGCGGGGCGTTCACGAAGGCGAACACGAGCTGCAGCATGTCCATGATGTTGTTGAACTGCGTCGTCGCGTACGCCGTCGCCACGGAGAGCAGGATGCCGCCGATGGTCGCCATCCGCCCCATCCACAGGTAGTGCGCGTCGCTCTTCCCCTTGCGGATGTACGCCTGGTAGATGTCGTACGTCCACACCGTGTTGAAGGCGGTCACGTTCCCCGCCATCCCGCTCATGAAGCTCGCCATCAGCGCGGTGAGCCCCAGCCCCAGCAGCCCCGGCGGAAAGTAGTGGCCCAGCATCAGGGGGATGGTCAGGTCGAAGTTCAGCGTGCCGTCCGCCTTGGCCGGCAGGTGGAACCCGCTGGCGCCCGCCTGCGTGGTGAGCGCGATGGCGATCATCCCGGGGAGGATCACCAGGAAGGGGAAGAGCATCTTGGGGAAGGCCGCGATCAGCGGCGTCCGCCGCGCGGCCGACATCGAGTCCGCCGCCATCGCGCGCTGCACCACCAGGAAGTCCGTGGTCCAGTAGCCGAAGGAGAGCACGAAGCCCAGCCCCATCGCCACCCCGAACCACTCCACCCCCATCGGGTTGTCCGCCGGGCTCCCCAGGTGCTGCCACGACTGCGTGTACGCCCCGGGCGCGAAGCCGTGCTGCTGCGCCGTCACCGCCAGCCGCGCGCTGAGGCCGCTCCAGCCGCCCACGTCCTTCAGCCCCAGGTAGACCAGCGGGAGAAAGCCGGCCACGATCAGGAAGAACTGCAGCACCTCGTTGTAGATGGCGCTGGTCAGCCCGCCCAGGAAGATGTAGGCCAGCACGATCAGCGCGCTCACCAGCACGCTGAAGTTGAAGTCCCACCCCAGCAGCACGCCCAGCAGCAGCCCCATGGCGTACATGCTGATCCCCGACGAGATCACCGTCATCCCCGCGAAGGTGATGGCGTTGAAGCCGCGCGTCTTCTCGTCGAAGCGCAGCTTCAGGTACTCGGGGACGGAGCGGGCGCGCGAGCCGTAGTAGAACGGCATCATGAACACGCCCACGAACACCATCGCCGGGATGGCGCCGATCCAGTAGAAGTGGCTGGTGGCGATCCCGTACTTGGCGCCCGACGCCGCCATCCCGATCACCTCCTGCGCCCCCAGGTTCGCCGAGAGGAAGGCGAGCCCCGCCACCCACGCCGGGATCGAGCGGCCGGAGAGGAAGAAGTCCGTCGACGAGCGCATCTGCCTTCGCAGCGCCACCCCGATCCCCAGCACGAACGCGAAGTACAGGGCCAGGATGACGTAGTCGATGGCGTGTAGCTGGATTTCCGTCACGGCGTGCCTGGTGGGTTGGGGGATGTGGAGTGGGGAAGGATGAGGATACGGCGCGCTTCAGGCCATCGCCATCCCGTAGCGGGCCGCGCCGAGGAGTGCGGCGCGCGGCTCCAGGATCACGTGCACGGGGATGCCCTCCATCAGCCGCGACATGGGCCCCTTGCGCAGGAACCCCTCGCGGAAGGCGCGCCCGCGGAGCACGGGGAGGATGCGGGGCGGGATCCCGCCGCCCAGGTACACGCCGCCGGTGGCCAGGCCCCGCAGCGCCGCGTTCCCAGCCTCCGCGCCCAGGATCGACGCCAGCAGCCGCAGCGTCCGCCGGCAGGTCGCGCACCCGCGCTCGCGGCTCAGCCCAGCCTCCACCAGCGCCGGCGTCACGTCCCCGCCAGCCGCCAGCCGCGCGGCGAGGGCGGGCGGCGGCGGCGCGGGCGCGCGCGCGGCCAGGAAGCGGTAGAGCGTGGCGATCCCGACGCCCGAGCACACCCGCTCGTAGCTCACGTGGTCGTGCACCCGCTGCAGCTCGGCCAGGAGCCGCCGCTGCAGCCCGCTCCGCGGCGCGAAGTCGGTGTGCCCGCCCTCGGTGGGGAGCGCGACCCAGCCGTCCGGGCCGGGGACCAGGAGCGCCTCGCCCAGCCCGGTGCCGACCGCGACCACCGCGCGCACGCCGGCGGGGTCCGCCACGCCCTCCAGCAGCGGCGTCACCTGGTCCGCCCGC
>DASYJZ010000429.1:0-11445 GCA_035995965.1 Longimicrobium sp.
CGGCAAGCAGAAGGGCCTCCCGCAGGGGAGACCCTTCTGGAGTCAGCCGGGAGCCACGCTCAACAGAAGCAGGTCTCCTCCACGCTGTAGCACGGCGCCATGGCGCAGGTGGAGATGCAACTCGGCACGCAGCTGATGTCGCAGGTGCCCGCGCAGCTGAAGGCGCAGGTGCCGGCGCAGGTGTTTCCGTGCGTGGCGTCGTTGCCGTGTACCGTGCCGCGATCTGCCGGCGTGCGGCTGGTCTCGAACGAGGTGACCACCAGGTTGTCGAGGTTAAGGGCGAGCTTCTTCATGGGGCGCTCCGGGGCTGGAGAGGGTGGGAAGACACGGCGAGCGGGCCAGCGCGCGTGCGCCGGCCCGGCGTAAGATACCGCCGCGGCCCCCGATGGTTTCATCTGCAGACAGATTTCGATCAGGCCCGGGATCGCGCCGGGGGTCGGGATGGGGATGGGGCAGGCGGAAGGAGGTCGCAGAACGCGAAGCGCCCGCCGCGCATCACGACCTCGCCGACGTCGCACGGCACGGGCGCGCTGAAGCCCGGACCGAACGTGACGAAGGTGTGGAACTCGCCGTTCTCGCCGCACGGGTCCGCCGTCGCGGGGAGGTCGGCCAGCAGCCGCGCGTCGTACGCGCGCCCGGCGAAGCCCGCGTCGAGCTGCGTGGTGTCGACGCACACCAGCCGCGCCTGGAACCCGCGTGCGATGAACGACTCCGCGAGCGCGGCGGTTTCCATCCCCCAGAGCGGGAAGAGGAGCTCGAAGCCCAGCGGGCCCACGCGTTCCTCGCGATACCGCCGCACATCCTCCAGGTACAGGTCGCCGAACGCGATGCGGCGCGCCCCGTACCGCGTGCGCAGCTCTTCCAGCGCGGACGCGAGTGCCGCGTCGTACGCCCCGTTGGAGCCGTCGGGCTGCAGCGTGAGCTCGTGGAGCGGCAGGCCCAGCGCGCCGGCCTGCGCGCGCAGCAGCTCTCGCCGCACGCCGTGGATGGCGACGCGCTCGTACCCCGCGGTGACGCTGGTGAGCAGGACGATGGGATCGTGCTCGCCACCGGCGCGGAGGGCCTCCAGCGCGAGCGCGCTGTCCTTTCCTCCGCTCCAGCTCAGGATCAACGGTTCCGGCATCTCCACGTCCTCGTCACGGCGTCGTAAGCGGTGCGTGAAGATGCAGATGGACATCGGCGCGCGACAGGACGTCAGGGCGTCCTCCCTTGAAGCCGGCCCTCGTCCACAGTGGTTGCGAGGCGAATAGGCCACACTCCGACCAGAGATAAGGCGGGAGCGAAAAAGGGTTGCGCCCGCGCCGGGCCGCGGTTAGCCTTGGACCATGAGCATCGCCGTCGCCGCATCCGCCGCGTACAGCTATTACTACGGGCCTCCCAACGGGAGTCCGGGCTTCGTCGCGCGCGGCTGAGAGCAGCAGCCGGTCCAAGGGCGAAAGCAGAGGGCTCCCGAGACACGCTCGGGGGCCCTCTCGCTTGCCCCCTCCGGGCGGAAGCACACCAGAGGACGCGCCATGATCATCATCACCCGTCCGCACGTGACCGACGCCGAGCTGGACCACATCCGGGAGCGCATCGAGATGCTCGGGCTGCGCACGCACCTCTCGCGGGGCGAAGCGCGCACCATCATCGGCTGCATCGGCGACGAGGCGCTGCTGCAGGAGGTGGCGCTGCTCTCGCTCCCCGGCGTGGAGTCGGTCACCCCCGTGATGAAGCCGTACAAGCTGGCGTGGCGCGAGTTCGCCGCCGGCCCCACCGTGGTGCACGTGGGCGACCGCGCGGCCACCAGCATCGGCGGGCGGTCGCTGGCGATCATCGCCGGCCCCTGCTCGGTGGAAGGCCGCGACATGCTGCGCCAGACGGCGCTCGCCGTGCGCGACGCCGGCGCGGGGATGCTGCGCGGGGGCGCCTACAAGCCCCGCAGCTCGCCGTACGCCTTCCAGGGGCTGGGCGAGGCCGGCCTGCGCATGCTGGCCGAGGTGCGCGCCGAGACGGGGCTGCCGATCGTGACGGAGGTGATGGACACGCGCCAGGTGGAGCTCGTCGCCGAGCACGCCGACGTGCTGCAGGTGGGCGCGCGCAACATGCAGAACTTCTCGCTCCTCTCCGAGCTGGGGCGGGTGCAGCGTCCCGTGCTGCTGAAGCGCGGCCTCTCCGCGACCATCCAGGAGCTGCTGATGGCGGCCGAGTACGTCATGGCCCACGGCAACCGCGACGTGATCCTCTGCGAGCGCGGGATCCGCACCTTCGAGACGGCCACCCGCAACACGCTCGACGTGGCCGCGATCCCGGTGCTGAAGGCCGAGACGCACCTCCCCGTTCTGGTGGACCCGAGCCACGCCGGCGGCCGCGCCTCGCTCGTTGCGCCGCTCTCCTTCGCCGCGATCGCCGCGGGCGCCGACGGACTGCTCGTGGAGGTCCACCCCGATCCCGAGCGCGCGCTCTCCGACGGCGACCAGTCGCTGACGTTCGACGCGTTCGCGGAGTTCATGCGCGCGCTGCGGCCTTTCGCCACGGCGGCGGGGCGCGACCTGGCGGAGCCCGCCACCGGCCTGCGGGAGGCCGCGTGAGCCCGGAGGAGGCCGCGCCGGCAAGCGAGCGCCTGCATGAGATCCGCGAACGGATCGAGCAGGTGGACCGTGAGCTCATCGGGCTGATCGGCGAACGCGTGCAGCTCGCGCGCGAGGTGGGGGCCGCCAAGCGCGAGCTGGGGCTCGCCACGCTGGACCCCGCGCGCGAGGCGCTGGTCGTGCGCCGCGCCGGCGAGCTCGCCCGCGAGGCCGGCGTGGGCGACGAGGACGTGCGCTACATCTTCTGGCACCTCATCGGGCTCTCGCGGCGGGCGCAGATGGAGGGCGAGTGAGCGGGTTCGACACCGTCGCCGTCGCCGGCCTGGGGCTGATCGGCGGTTCGGTGGCCCGCGACCTGGCCGCCGCCGGCGTGCGCGTGCTCGGCTGGGACCGCGACGCCGCCTCGGTCGACGCGGCGAGGGGGGAGGGAATCGTCTCCGCCGCGCTGGGAGCCGACTTCGAAGGGCTCGAGGAAGCGGACGTGCTCCTCCTCGCGGTGCCCGTCGGCGCTGCGGCCGCCGTGCTCGAGACCGCGCTGCCGCATCTCGCGCGGGCGCGGCTGGTGATGGACACGGGGAGCACCAAGGCCTCCATCGTCGCCGCGGCGGAGCGGCTGGGGCTGGGCGAGCGCTTCGTGGGCGCGCACCCCTTCGCCGGCGATCACCGCGCGGGGTGGGAGGCCTCGCGCAACCTACTCTTCGCCGGCGCGACCATCTTCCTCTGTCCGTCCCGACTGTCGTCGCCCGCGTCGGTCGCGCTCGCGCGGGCGCTGTGGAGCCGGATCGGCGGAGTGCCGGTGGCGCTCGCCGCGGAGGAGCACGACCGGCGCGTCGCGTGGACCAGCCATCTCCCCCAGGTCGTCTCCACCGCCCTCGCCCAGGCGCTCGCCTCGCACGGATTCGTGCGCGCCGACCTGGGCCCCGGCGGCCGCGACGTCACCCGCCTCGCTGCCAGCCCGCCCGACGTGTGGACCGACATCCTCCGCGACAACCGCGCTCGCGTCGCGGAAGCGCTCGCCGCCATCGAAGGCCGGATCAGGTCCATCCGTACCGCGATCGAGGAGGACGACGCGCAGGGAATCCGGACAGCGTTCCGATCGGGACAGGGATGGAGTACACGCGAATAATACCGCAAATGAACAATTTTGGGGTGAGAAGGCTCTTGACGCGAGGTGTCCAGAAGGGTAGGTTGGATCAACCTCAACGGGGGAGACGAACGATGCCTTTCCGGACCATCCAGAAAAACAGCGACACCGGTGGCCTCGACCGCGAACGCGTGCGCGAGGCGGTGATCCGGCTGCGCGATCGGAAGCGCGCGGCGGCGGCGCTTCCCAGCTACGCTACTCGCCCCGGGACAGGCACGCTGGTCGCCCGCGAGCGGCCCCTCCGGCCATACGGGCAGCCGGCGCGTGCTCCCGAGGCGCTCCGCGACGAGAGCGAGGAAGGGGAGGGGCAGTGAGCCGCGCTCCGGCTCACGCCCTGCAGGCCCCGACGGACTCCCGGCGGGGCCTTTCAACACCTGCGCCCTACGATTCCTGCGTCTTCATCAACTGCCCGTTCGACGCCCCGTACCGCCAGCTGTTCCGTGCGCTGGTGTTCACGATCCAGGACTGCGGGTTCATGCCGCGGAGTGCGCTCGAGGTGCAGGACAGCGGCGAGGTGCGGATCACGAAGATCAAGCGGATCGTCCGCGAGTGCCGCCACGGCATCCACGACATCTCGCGCGTGGAGCTCGATTCCGCCAGCGGGCTGCCGCGCTTCAACATGCCGCTGGAGCTGGGGCTGTTTCTCGGAGCGCAGGAGTACGGCGGCCGCGAGCAGAAGGAGAAACGCTGCCTGATCCTGGACCAAACGCCGTACCGCTACCAGGTGTTCTGCTCCGACCTTGCCGGGCAGGACATCGCCACGCACAGCGGGTCGCCCTACTTCGTCCTCAAGGCCGTTCGCGACTGGCTCGCGTCGTGGCTGTGCGACACGGGCGTGCTGGTGGCCGGCGAGGCGCACATGACCAGGCGATACCAGGAGTTTTCGTACGACCTTCCCCACCTCTGCCGCGACCTGCACCTCGACCCCGAGCGCCTCCTCTTCGCCGAGCTCCGCACGCTGGTGCAGGAGTGGGCGGACCAGAACGCCTGAAGCATCTTTCCGCTTCCATCCGCCACGATCGTCACCGCACCGCCTGAAGCAACACGCCGCGTTCGCAGCGCGGTGCCGTTCTCTCATCCGGCTCAGCGGGCTCTGCGTGAGACCTGCCGTTGCGGTTGCCGTCGCCGGGCGCGTCTCCGGGGACAGGGCTCCGTTGCAGCGCCGCGGCCGGTCGGTTAGGTTTCTCGGGTTTGCGACCGATTCGCAAGCGAATTGGCCGAAGCATTTGCAGGGGACCATGCCGACCTACGAATACCGCTGTCCCGCCTGCGGGACCGATTTCGAGAAGTTCCAGAAGATGAGCGACCTCCCCGCGGCCGAGTGCCCGAGCTGCGGGGCGGCCGCCGAGCGCCGCATCTCCGGCGGCTCGGGGCTGGTGTTCAAGGGAAGCGGCTTCTACATCACCGACTACCGCGGCGAGGGCTACAAGAAGGCCGCCGAGGCGGACAAGGGCGGCAGCCCCGCGGCCCCCGCGCCCGCGTCGCCATCGGGCGACGCCAAGCCCGCGGCGGAGAGCAAGCCGGCACCGAAGCCCGAGAGCAAGCCTTCGCCGAAGAGCGAGTGATGCCGCCGGAGACGCTGCAGGCCGAGATCTCCCGCGTGCTGCGCGAGATGGGGGTGGACGGCGACCACCCGGTCACGCTCGAGCGCCCGCGCAACCCCGACCACGGCGACTGGGCCACCAACGTGGCGCTCACCCTGGGGAAGCCCCTCGCGCGCCCACCGCGGCAGATCGCCGACGAGCTGGCGCGGCGTATCGACGCGGCCGCCGCGGGGGTGAGCGCCGTGGAGGTCGCCGGGCCGGGGTTCATCAACTTCCGCCTCTCCTCCGGCTGGCTCGCGGGTGGGCTCGCGGGAATCGTCGCGGGCGGCGACCGCTACGGGCGTTCCGAGGCGGGGGCGGGGACGCGAGTGAACGTGGAGTTCGTCTCCGCGAACCCCACCGGGCCGCTCCACATCGGCCACGGGCGGCAGGCCGCGCTCGGCGACGCCGTGGCCGAGCTGCTGGCGTGGGCCGGGTGGAGCGTGCACCGCGAGTTCTACTACAACGACGCGGGCGAGCAGATCATGCGGCTGGCCCGCAGCGTCTGGGCGCGCTACCAGCACGAGGCCGGCGCCGAGGCCGACTTCCCCGCGGACGGCTACCACGGCGAGTACGTCCGCGAGATCGCCCGCGAGCTGGTTGCCGAGCACGGCGCGCGCTGGAAGGGCGACGACTCGCCCGCCGCGCTCGACGAGATGCGCCGCTTCGCCGTCGCCCGCCTGCGCGCGGAGCAGAACCGCGACCTGGAGGGCTTCCGGGTGCGCTTCGACGAGTTCTTCCTGGAGTCGTCGCTGTACGACTCCGGGCGCGTCGAGAATACCATCAAGCGACTGCGCGAGACGGGGCACGTCTACGAGAAGGACGGCGCCGTGTGGCTGCGCACCACGGAGTTCGGCGACGACAAGGACCGGGTGATGGTGAAGGGCACCGGCCATCCCACCTACTTCCTCCCCGACGTGGCCTATCACCTGGGCAAGTGGGAGCGCGGCTTCCATCGCGCGGTGAACGTGCAGGGCGCCGACCACCATGGCACGGTGGCCCGCGTCCGGGCGGGGCTGCGCGCGCTGGGGCTCCCGGAGGGGTACCCCGAGTACGCCCTGCACCAGATGGTGCTGGCGGTGCGCGGCGGCGAGGAGGTGAAGTTCAGCAAGCGTGCGGGGAGCTACGTGACGCTCCGCGAGCTGTACGAGGAGGTGGGGGTGGACGTGGCGCGCTTCTTCTTCCTGATGCGGCGCGCCGAGGCCCAGCTCGTGTTCGACATCGACCTGGCGCTGGAGCAGTCCGACAAGAACCCCGTCTTCAAGGTGCAGTACGCCCACGCGCGGATGAGCAGCATCTTCCGCCGGGCGGAGGTCGACCCGGCCACGCTGGACCCGGCATCGGTCGACCTGACGCTCCTGTCTCACGAGAGCGAGACGGAGCTGGCGAAGCTGCTGCTGCGCTTCCCGGAGGTGATCGCGTCGGCCGCCGAGCGCCACACCCCGCACTCGGTGTGCGAGTACGTGGAGGAGGTGGCGGCGGCCGTGAACTCGTGGTACCACGCGGGGAACCGCGAGCCGGCGCTGCGGGTGATCGGCGACGAGGTGCCGCACGAGACGTCGCGCGCGCGGCTGGTGCTCGCCCGCGCCGTGCAGGTGGTGCTGCGCAACGGCCTGGCCGTGCTCGGCATCACCGCCCCCCGAACGGATGCAGCGCGAGAGCGGCGACGAGGCCGCGCTCGAAGCAGCCTGATACTCAACCAGGTAAATCAATGTCGATACTCGTCGTTGGCAGTGTTGCCCTCGACACCGTCGAGACGCCGTTCGGGCGCGCCGACGACGCGCTGGGCGGCTCCGCCACCTTCTTCTCCGCCGCCGCGAGCCTCTTTGGACCGGTGCAGCTCGTGGGCGTGGTGGGCGACGACTACCCCGTGGACGCGCTGAGCTTCCTGGCCGAGCGCGGGGTGGACCTCTCCGGGCTGGAGCAGGCGAAGGGGGAGAGCTTCCGCTGGTCGGGGATCTACAGCTTCGACCTGAACTCGCGCGAGACGCTGGAGACACGGCTGGGCGTGTTCGCCGACTTCGAGCCCAAGATCCCCGAGGGGTTCCGCGACGCGGAGTGGGTGTTCCTGGGGAACATCGACCCCGAGCTGCAACTGGGCGTTCTGGACCAGGTCCATCGCCCGAAGTTCGTGGCGTGCGACACCATGAACCTGTGGATCGACATCAAGCGCGACCGCCTGCTGGAGCTGCTGAAGCGGGTGGACCTGCTGCTGGTGAACGACGCCGAGGCGCGGCAGCTCTCGGGCGACTTCAACCTGGCGCGGGCGGCGCGGTGGATCATGGACCAGGGGCCGCGCTACCTGATCATCAAGAAGGGCGAGCACGGGGCCATGCTGTTCACCCCGACCTCGGTGTTCTTCGCCCCCGGCTTTCCGCTGGAGGAGGTGTTCGACCCCACCGGCGCGGGCGACGCCTTCGCGGGCGGCTTCATGGGGCACCTGGCGCAGTGCGGGCGGGTGGACGACGGCGACCTGCGCCGCGCGGTGATCTACGGCTCGGTGCTGGGCTCCTTCGCGGTGGAGCGCTTCTCCATCGAGCGCTTCAAGGACCTTACGCCGGAGGAGATCGAGGATCGCGTCCGCGCCTTCCGCGAGATGACCGTGTTCGAGCTCCCGGTGGACGCCGGTGTCTGATCCGGCCGGGGGCCTCTCCTACGCGTCCGCCGGCGTTGACATCGACGCGGCCGCGCGGGCGATGAAGGGGGTGGCCGCGCTGGTGCGCTCCACCGCCACCCCCGACACGCTCTCGGAGCTGGGCTCGTTCGGCGGGCTGTACCGCGTTCCCCCCGGCGCCAGGCGGCCGGTGCTGGTGGCCAGCACCGACGGGGTGGGGACCAAGCTCAAGGTCGCCTTCCTCACGGGCCGCCACGGCACCGTGGGCGAGGACCTGGTGAACCACTGCGTCAACGACATCCTGGTGCAGGGCGCCAGGCCGCTCTTCTTCCTGGACTACGTGGGCGTCGGCCGGCTGCAGGACGGCGTGGTGGAGGAGATCGTGGGAGGGATCGCGCGCGGATGCCGCGAGAACGGCTGCGCGCTGCTGGGCGGCGAGACGGCGGAGATGCCGGACTTCTACGCGCCCGGCGAGTACGACCTGGCGGGGACCATCGTGGGCCTGGTGGAGGAGGACCGGGTGCTGGACGGCTCCGCGATCCGCGCCGGCGACGCGATCGTCGCGCTCGCCTCGTCGGGGCTGCACACGAACGGCTACTCGCTCGCGCGCAAGGTCGTCTTCGAGCGGATGGGCCTCTCGCCCGACGACGCGTTTCCGGACGAGGACGGGAGCGTGGCCGACGTGCTGCTGCGCGTCCATCGCTCGTACCTGAAGCCGCTCTGGCCGCTGCTGGAGCGCGGCGAGCTCCACGGGCTGGCGCACATCACCGGCGGCGGGGTGCTCGACAACGTGCCGCGCGTGCTGCCGCAGGGCTTGGACGCGCGCTTCGATCTCGCGAGCTGGCGGGTGCCGGCGCTCTTCCGCGTCTTGCAGCGCCACGGCGGGGTGGAGGAGCGGGAGATGTTCCGCGCCTTCAACATGGGGATCGGGATGGTCGCCGTGGTCGCGGCCGACCGCGCGCAGGCGACGGTGGACGAGCTGCGGGCGGCGGGTGAGACGGCGTGGATCGCGGGGGAGATCGTGCCCGGCGAGGCAAAGGTGGTGCTGGCATGAGGGCATGGATGTTTGTCGCCGCGGCGTCCGCGGCGGGGCTCTCGGTCGCACCCGCGGCGGCGCAGCTGGCCCCGAGGCCCGCGTGCCAGAACCAGGCGCAGCTCACCGGGTGCTCGGTCGTGCTCCAGGCGCTGACCTCCGCGGCTCCACAGGTCGGGATCGTGGCGGCGGGCGGGAGCGCGGTGCCGGGCGTGGAAGGCACCCGTGGGCTCACGCTCGGCATCATCCCGAAGACGTCCGCCAGCCTGCGGCTGAGTGCCGGGCGCGTGCGGCTGCCGGACCTCGACGCTCCGCAGACGGAGCGGACCCTGACCCCGATCGCGCTGAAGCTGGGGACGGCCACGCGGCTGTTCGACGGTGGGGCGACGGGCCTCGGCGCGCTGGACCTGCTGCTCGAGGCGGGCGCCCTCTCCGGCACGGGCGACGGAGGACGGACGGCGGCGGTGCTCGGCGCGGGTGCGCGGCTCGGTCTGCTGCGCGAGACCTTCGGCACGCCGGGGGTGGCGCTCTCGGGGACGTTCCGCCACACGGGGCCGGTGCGCTACGGCAAGGCGTGCATCCTGGTCCCCGGGTGCGGAGCCAGCGCCGACGGCGAGGCCGACTTCGGGGTGAACGACTACAGCGCGCGGCTCACGGTCGGCAAGCGCGTCGGCCCGGTCGGCCTGCTCGGCGGCGCGGGGTGGGACCGCTTCGCCACGACCCACGGCTTCATCGCCTACCAGGGCAGCGACGGGTTCGAGCCGGTGAGCGGCACCGCCCAGGTGGACGTGCACGATTCGCGCTGGTCCGCCTTCGCGAACCTGTCGTACGGGCTGACGGTGGGCTCGCTGGTGGCCGAGGCGGGGTGGATGAGCGGCGGGAGCGCGGTGGACGGGTACACGCCGCCCCCCGGCGGCTACGATCCCGGCCAGGGGACGCTCTTCGGCAGCATCGCGCTGCGGGTCCAGCTCTGAGCGGCTGGACGGGCGGGTCGGGTTCGGCGATGCGGCGGGCGAGGGGCGACCTCGCCCGTGCGCGTTCACGGGAGATGCGATGAGCGGCCTGCTGCCGGGTGACGAGGCGTGGATGCGGCGCGCGCTGGAGCTGGCTCGGCGCGGGTGGGGCCGCACCGCGCCCAATCCGATGGTCGGCTGCGTGATCGTCCGCGACGGCCGCGTGGTGGGCGAGGGGTGGCATGCGGAGTACGGCGGCCCCCACGCCGAGGTCGAGGCGCTGCGCGCCGCGGGCGACGCAGCGCACGGCGCTACCGCCTACGTCACGCTGGAGCCCTGCGCGCACCACGGGAAGACGCCGCCCTGCACCCAGGCGCTGATCGCCGCCGGCATCGGCTGCGTGGTGTTTGCCGTGGCCGATCCGGATCCCGAAGCCGGTGGCGGCGGCGAGGTGCTGCGAGCGGCGGGGATCGAGTCCGTCGGCGGGGTGGAGAAACAGGCCGCGAGGGACCAGAACGCCGTCTTCTTCCACGCCCACTCGTCCGCGGGTGCTTCGCGGCCGTTCGTCGCGCTGAAGCTGGCTCTCTCCGCCGACGCCCGCGTCGCCGACCGCGACGGGCGCTCGATGTGGATCACGGGCGAGGAGGCGCGCGCCGAGACCCATCGTCTGCGCTCCGGCTTCGACGCCGTCGCGGTGGGGATCGGGACGGCGCTGGCGGACGATCCGCGGCTCACGGCGCGCGGTCCCGTCATCCCCCGTATCGCCCCGACCCGCGTCGTGTTCGACCGCACGCTGCGGCTTCCGCCCACCTCCACGCTCGCCGCGACGACGGCGGAGGCACCGGTGATCGCGGTGACGGCGATGGACGCACCCACCGAGCGCGCGGAGGCGCTGGAGGCGGCGGGAGTGCGGGTGATGCGAGTGCCGGACGGCATCGAACGGACGCTCGAAACGTTGCGGCAGGCGGGGATTCGGTCCATGTTCGTGGAGGGAGGCGCCGAATTGGCGGGCTCGCTCCTCCGCGCCGGGGTCGTGGACCGCCTCTACCTGTTCTACGCGCCGCTCTTCCTGGGGCCGGAAGGGCTCAGCCCTTTCGACGCGCTGGAGAGCCCGCCGATCGACCAGGCGCCGCGCTGGCGGCGCATCCAAACGGCGGCGTTCGGCGCCGACACGCTGGTCACGCTGGCACGGGAGTAGGGGTGTTCACGGGGATCGTGGAAGAGGTCGGCACGGTGGACGAGGTGCGCCCGGAAGGGAACGGCGCGGTGTTCACCATTGCCGCCGAGACGGTGCGCGAGGGGCTGGTGGTGGGCGACAGCGTGGCGGTGGACGGCGCCTGCCTCACCGTGACCTCGCTGCTAGACCAGGCGTTCACCGTGCAGGCGGTCGGCACGACGCTGGGGCGCACCACCTTCGGCGGATTTCGCGCGCAGCGGCGGGTGAACCTGGAGCGCGCGCTGGCGCTGGGGCAGCGGCTGGGCGGGCACGTGGTGCAGGGGCACGTGGACGGGCTGGGCGAGGTGGTGTCGATCCGGCGCAGCGAGGAG
>DASYJZ010000430.1:0-1718 GCA_035995965.1 Longimicrobium sp.
CGGCGATGTAGCTCGCCTCCACCCCCTCGAAGTCCTCGCAGAGGTTCTGGTGGGGGATGTACAGCAGCCCGGTGCGCGGCGACCAGGCGCTCGGCTGCCAGTCCTTGGCGCCCGGCGCCGCGGGGCAGACGTCGCGCATCACCACCCCCATCTCGGGGTGCTTGGCCAGGTTCTCCCGCGGCCGCCCCGTCGCCAGGTCGATGCCGAGGGTCGAGGTCACGTGCACGAACGGGTCGGCCGAGAGCACCTGCCCCGTGGTGCGGTCGAGCACGTAGACGTAGCCGTTGCGCTCCGCCCGCAGCAGCACCCTGCGCGTCTGCCCACCGATGGCGAGGTCCACCAGGATCTGTTCGTTGATGCCGTCGTAGTCCCACAGGTCGTGCGGGCTCCACTGGTAGAACCAGCGCGCCTGCCCCGTGTCGGGGTCGCGCGCGAAGATCCCCGCCGTCCACAGGTTGTCGCCGGGGCGCTGCTCCGCGTTCCACGGGCCGGGGTTCCCCGTGCCGTAGTAGATCAGGTCCAGCGCGGGATCGTAGCTGATCCACCCCCAGCTCGTCCCTCCGCCGATCTTCCACGCGTCCGGCGGCCACGAGGTGACGCCCAGGTCGCGGCCGCGGTACTGGGGATACTGCGCGCGGAACCCGGGGCCGATCAGCGCCTCGGCGTCGGGCCCGGTGTGGTAGGCGCGCCAGGCGACCCGCCCCGTGGCCAGGTCCAGCGCGGTGAGCCAGCCGCGCACGCCGAACTCGCCCCCGCTGTTGCCCACGAGGACCTTGTTCTTCACCACCAGGGGGGCCATGGTGAGCGACTCGCCCCTGTTGTAGTCGGCCACCCGCGCCTTCCACACCTCGCGCCCCGTCGCCGCGTCCACGGCCACGGTGTGCCCGTCGAGCGTGTTGTAGACGATCTTGCCGTCCGCGAAGGCGGCGCCCCGGTTCACCACGTCGCAGCAGGCCACGCCCTGCGCGGCGCTGGCGGGGCGCGGGTCGTACTTCCACTTCATCGGCGCGCCGGGCCTGGTCAGGTCCAGCGCGTAGAGGAGGTTGGGGAAAGGGGTGACCACGTACATCGTGTTGTTCACCACCAGCGGCGCGGCCTCGTGGCCGCGGTTCACGCCGGTGCTGAAGGTGAACGCCAGCTTGAGTCCCGCCACGTTCCCCGCGGTGATCTGCGTCAGCCGGCTGTAGCGGGTGCTGGCGTAGTCCTTGGCGGGCATGGTCCACTGCCCGTCGTCGGTGGTGTCGCTCACCGAGCCGGGGGCGGGCGTGCCGCTGCCGCCGGTGCGCGGTGCGGTGCCCAGGCTGCGGTTCTCCTTGCCGGAATCGCAGGCGCCGAGGAGTATGCCGAGCAGGCCCACGCCCATCAGCCGCACGAGGGGCCGCGCACGGCCCGCGGGACCACCGGACAGGGTTGGGTGCACCGAATCGACCAGGCTGAAGAGAGGTTAAGGCCTTCGACGCCGCCTGCGAGCTTCCCTGGACTCCCGGGCGGGGGGACCCGGCACCGCACCGGACGGGTGTGTAGAGGATCGTCCGGTTTAGCCGCGCGGCTTATGCATAAGGTGTTCCATACGTCGACTGGTGGATGGATGCCCCAAAGGGTTCTGCTACGCTGTCGATACGCGGGGTTTTCCGAAGCCTGGCCCCGGGGCCGGGGAGTCACCCCCGGCCCCGCCGCGTCCGCGATTGCCGCCGGGTTGGAAACCCGCCGCTGGAACG
>DASYJZ010000431.1:0-7496 GCA_035995965.1 Longimicrobium sp.
ATCCGCTCCCCGCCTCGAAAGAACCGGCTTCACGTGGATTTCCGCGCGTCTCCTGAAGATACATCCCTCCGGGGGCACCCTCCACCCCACGCCTGTCGGGTGGGGTGTATCGCCGATGCACTTGCGGCCATCTCCGGAACGCATCACCCGCTTGGCGGGGCGTGCATGTCCCACGTGTCCGCCGCCCGTCCCAGCGTCAGGGTCCGCGCCAGACGGGATTCGCGAACCCAAGTGATTGTAGCGCAACCAGATGCGTTTCCCGCAAGCGCGTGGCCCCTGGCTTGCCCTTTCCGTCTGGCGAACGCAGGGGGGACAGCGCTCGCAGGACCCTGAACGGCAGGATCTTGAACCCGCACCGCCAAACCCGCCCCCACCAAACCGCAGCACGCCCCCGCCCCCGACGCCCTCGGCGCTGCCCGACCCCCGTGAAGGCCCCGGAGCTCCCCGCTTCGGGGCCTTCCATTTGTAGCAGTTCGCCGGCTCAGCGCACGCCGCAGCGCGGGATCGCCGTGTTCCGCCGCACGGTGACCACGGCGCGCTGCGCGTTCAGCGAGGCGAACACGCCCACGCCGTCGCCCACCACGGTGGAGATGCGGACGAGCCCCGACGGGTTGAAGCTCCCGCCGCGCACGCTGTTCACCCAGTTGCGGTCCGCGGCGGCCAGCACCAGCTCGATCCGCGTCCCCTCGGGAAAGCCGTTGCGGATCGCCAGCAGCAGGTCGCTGTCGTACTGCAGCCGCTCGAACACGCCGAACTCCGTCGGCAGCACCAGGGTGGTGTCGGCCTGGGAGATGGAGACGCCGCGCACCAGCATGGGGTCCGCCACGCGGAAGCCCCGCCCCGCCAGCGACTGCGCCAGCCCCGAGATGCTCAAGTCGGCCACGTAGCTCCAGGCGCCGGCGCTCTGCGTCCACACCAGCCGGAAGGCGCTGTCCGGGGCAAGCGAGCAGAGCGGCCCCAGCTCGGGGTCGGTGCGCACCGAGGGCACGGCGTAGGCCCCGGGGACCTGCGTTCGCCCCTGGATCACGCGGCCGTCGGGCGTCTCCACCCGCAGATCGTAGCTCTGCCCGGGCCGCACCCACCCCACGTCCTGGCCGGTGGTGACGTAGCAGCTCCCCTCGAAGTCGAGCGAGTCCGAGCGGGCGTAGAGCACGTCGATCTGGTAGCACCCGGTGCCCGCGACCAGCCGGTGCACGTCGCCCGCGGTCCCGGTCACCGTCACCCGCGCGCCCGGCACCCCCGACGCCAGCGCGCCGTCGACGGTGCGGTGGAGGAGCACCTGCTGCGTCACCAGGTCGGTGCGGAGCACGCCCTCCACCACGACCACGTCCTGGCCGGGCGCGGTGGTCACCGCCGTCAGGTCGCACCCGGCGGCGAGGCAGGCGCAGAGCAGCGCGGCGGCGCACGGCCTCCAGTCCCTCGTCATCCCCGCTCGGCCTTTCCGGGTTCTGCCGCGAACGGGCGCCATGCGCTACATTGTCGCGCGGCACCGACCTCTCTTGCGCCCCCTCGACGTCCGTCTCCGTCTCCACGCGAGCCGCCCGCCCCCATGGACAACACCTCGCCCGATCCGGCCCAGGCGCCGGACCCCGACGTCATCGACCTCCCGCTCGTCCTCGCCCCTCCTCCCGAGGAGGAGTCCACCATGGTATCGGTGGAAGAGGACGAGTGGATGGAGGACTACCTCTGGCACGTGAACCACTACATCGGCGAGAACGTCCGCTTCTCCGACACCAAGGCGGGGTCGGTGATCGTGCTCTCGGGCGCCGTGCTGAGCCTGCTCTACTCCGGCGGCTTCCACCACTCCTTCGCCCGCCCGCTGGGCGAGTGGCGGCTGGACGGGCTGGCGGCGCTGCTGACCTTTCTCTGCCTGGGCGGAGCCGTGCTGGCCGCGGCCTGGTCCATCCGTCCGCGGCTGGTGCGCAACTTCAGCGCGGGCTACGTGTTCTGGGAGAGCATCCTGGCCCACGGCTCGTCGCAGGAGTTCGTGAGCCAGCTCAACCGCCGCTCCCGGCACGAGCTCCTCGACCACCTGGCGGTGCAGATCTACAGCGTGAGCGCGGTGGCGAGCACCAAGTTCCGCTGGGTGGCGCGGGCCACGCTGCTCTGCATGACCGGCGCGGTGCTCGGCGCCATCGTGCTCGTCGCCCGCTGATCGGAAGCGCACTTCCGAACACCGCAGGAGGGAAGAAGGTCCGGCGTCACGGACGTACTACCGATCCCCACGATCAACTGTGCATTCGTGCAAGACCCCCAAGACGTCATCCTGAGGCCGACCTCGTGTCATCCTGCTATCCGGCAAAGACTTGGCAGGCCGAAGGATCTAAAGCCGGCCCATCGATACGCTCCAGGACGCACAGCCAATCGCGGGGATCCGCGGCCGGAAGCCGGGTGCCGGTCGACGGTGAAGGAGGGCTCCCGACCCGGGATTGTGACGGCAGCGCCGGGGCAGTCGTCCAATCGTCTGGCGCCCGGACGCTCGACGCTACAAATTGACCACGTATGCGCGGCTTCGCGCGCATCTTCATCCGCACGGCCCACCGCACGCCGCGCCCCACCACCCACGCAGTCGCGCCAGACCCACCCTTGCGCAAGCTCATCGTGGCCGCCCTGGTGGCGGCCGGGCTCGCGTCGCCCGTGGCGGCCCAGCGCCGCGCGGACGCGCACTACCAGCCCCCGCGCCCACACCTGTGGGCCGACGCCGACACCAACAGCGCCGCCGCCTACTACACGCTGGGCGCGCAGCACGTCGGCGACGACCCGCAGCTCGCCGCCGACGCCTTCTACTGGGCGTCTCGCCTCCACCCGGGGTGGGCGGACCCGCTCTACGCCCGGCGCGTGGCGCTCCTCCTCCAGCTCGGCGAAGAGCGCTTCCTGCGCTACGTCGCGGGCCAGCGCAGCGTCACCCGCGCGGCCGACGTGCAGGCCATCGACTCGCTGTACGTGCGCGCGCTGACGGCGGATCCCTTCCTCTACCGCAA
This sequence comes from Longimicrobium sp., assembly GCA_035995965.1. Lineage (GTDB taxonomy): Bacteria > Gemmatimonadota > Gemmatimonadetes > Longimicrobiales > Longimicrobiaceae > Longimicrobium. The sequence goes on from DASYJZ010000431.1 coordinate 2,982, forward strand.
GTTCGACCTCTACCTGGACCGTCGCTACTGGCACGCGGCCTTCACCGACGACGCCCGGCGCCGCGGAGAGCTCCCCAACGAGGCGCTCTACAATTCCTGGTTCAACGGCGCGCTGCAGAGCGTGGACCCCGACACGCGCGGCTACGTGGCCTACGTGAACGGCCGCTTCGCCGAGGCGCGCGAGTGGCTGGAGCGCGCCACCCGCACCGCGGGGCACCACCGCTCCCGCGCCCGCGCCGACCTGGCCCGCGTCCTCTACCTGGGCGGCGAGCGGCAGCGCTCGGCCGAGGTGATGGCCGAGGCCATCGGCGACATGCGCCGCGAAGACGAGCGCGACCTGGTGTTCGCCTACGAGAGCAAGGCGCTGCTGGAGCACAGCGTGGCCATCGCGCGCGAGGAGCTGGGCGACCGGGCCGGGGCGCGCGAGGCGTACGGCCGCGCGCTGCAGGAGGACCTGGCCTTCTACCCGGCGCACGTGCGGCTGGGGAAGCTGGCGCTGGCCGCGGGCGACACCGCGGCGGCCGTGGCCGAGCTCGCCCTGGCCGCGCAGGCCGCGCCGGACGACGGGGCCGTGGCCTACGACTACGCCGTGGTCGCGGCCGCGGCCGGCAGGCTCGCCGACGCGCTCCCGCAGCTGGAGCGCAGCGTGGCGCTGGAGCCGTGGTTCGCGGCGCCGCACCTGCTGATCGGCCGCATCTACGACGCCAGCGGCATGCGCACAGAAGCGATCCAGCACCTGAACGACTTCGTGTCGCGCGCCCCACGCGACGACCCCGCGCTCGCGTGGGCCCGCGGGCGGGCCGCCGAGCTCCAGTCCGCACTCGATGCCGAGAAAGGCGACGCACGATGAAGAAGATCCTGGCCCTGGCCCTGGCCGCGGTCGCGGCCTGCGCCGCGGCGGCAGGCGCGCAGCGCGTGCGCGACGTGCCGCCCCGCCCCGCGCTCTGGGCGGGCGCCGACACCAACAGCGCCGGCGCCTACTACCTGCTCGGCGTGCAGCGCCTGGAGCGCGACGCGCGCACCTCGGCCGCGGCGTTCTTCTGGGCCGAGCGGCTGGCCCCCGGCTGGCCCGACGCGCTCTACGGCCGCCACGTGGCGCTGCTGATGAGCGACCCGCACCGGCTGGAGCGGTACGAGCAGCGGCGCGGCGGGATCGAGCGCGACCCCGAGATCATGGCGATTGACTCGCTCTACTTGCGGGCGGTGCAGCGCGACCCCTTTCTGCATCGCAAGCTCGAGAAGCAGTACCAGATGATGTACTACCGGAACGCGTTCGCCGAGATGATCCGCCAGGAGACCGGCGACCGCGACGTGACGGCGGCCGACTACCTGATGCGGACGCTGATGAACGACAACGACCCGTACACCCAGGCCTGGCTGGCCTACGCCGACGGCCGCTTCCCCGCCGCCATCCGGTTCTACGAGCAGGTGCTGCGGCGCGACCGGCACCCGGCCCGGCTGCGGCTGCGCCTGGGGCAGCTCCACTACCTCTCCGGCAACTTCGCCCAGGCCGCCGAGCACCTGCGCCTGGGGATCGAGGCGCTGCGCCAGGTGGACCGGCGCGACGTGGTGCGGGTGTACGAGAGCAAGGCGATGCTGGAGTACTCCCTGGCCGCCGCGCTGGAGCAGGCGGGCAACGCCGCCGCGGCGCGCGAGGCGTACGGGCGCGCGCTGCAGGAGGACCTGGCGTTCTGGCCCGGCCACCGGCGCATGGCCTCGCTCGCGGCCGCCAGCGGCGACACGGCCACGGCGCTCTCGGAGCTGGCGCTGGCGGTCGAGATCGCGCCGAACGAGCCGGACCTGCGCTACGAGCACGGCGTGCTGCTGCTCGCCGCGCACAAGGTGCTGGAGTCGGCGGCGGAGATGACGAAGGCCGCCGAGCTCGACCCGTACTTCGCCGCGCCGCACTTCTACCTGGCCGCGATGAACGACGCCAGCTCCATGAACGAGGACGCGCTGGAGCACTACCGCCACTTCCTGGCCCGCGCCGCGCAGGACGACGCGCACCTGGCGCAGGCGCGGCAGCGGGTGGCGGCGCTCTCCGCCGCCCACTGATCCCCCGAACCCGGCGCACTCCCGTGATTCGTCGACCCCTCGCCGCCGCGGCCGCGCTCACCCTCCTCTGCGCCCCGCTCGCCGCCCAGGCGGACAGCGGGCGCGTGGTGCGGCCGCGCAGCACCTACGAAGACCTGCAGATGTTCAGCCAGGTCCTCAACCAGATCCGGGTGAACCACCCCGACTCCGTCGACACGCACGAGATGTTCATGGCGGCGGTGGAGGGGATGGTGCGCGGGGCCGACCCGCACTCCTACGTGATCCGCGCCGAGCGGCTCTCGCCCGAGAAGCAGCGCGAGTACCAGCAGGGGCGCAGCTACCCCGTGCCGGTGGAGTTCCGCTTCGTGGGTGACCAGCCGGTGGTGGCCAGCGTGAGCCCCGGCTCGGCGGCCGCGCGGCAGGACATCCTCCCCGGCGACGTGCTGGTGGCGGTGGACGGCCAGCCGGTGCGCGCCGAGAGCCCTTTCGAGCTGGAGATCGCGCTCAGCGGCGCCAGGAACACCACCGCGCGGCTGCGCTTCGAGCGCGAGCGCGCGGACGGCTCGCTGGTGGAGCTGGAGCGCGACGTGAAGCGCGAGCGGGTGGAAGAGGGCACCGCCGTTCCCGCCGCCTTCATGCTCGACGCGCAGACCGGCTACGTGCGGGTGACGACCTTCGCCAACGAGAAGGCGGCGGAAGACCTGCACGCCGCGCTGGGCACCCTGGAGCGCGGGGGGATGCAGCGGCTGGTGCTGGACCTGCGCGCCAACGGCGGGGGGATGGTGAACGAGGCGGCGCGCGTGGCCAGCGAGTTCCTCCCCGCCGGCGCGGTGATCTACAGCTCCGAGGGGCGCAAGGCCGAGATCGCCCGGACGGTGCGGGTGAGCCACTCCTTCCTGCGCCCCGACGGGCGCGCCTACCCGCTGCTGGTGCTGGTGGACGAGGGGACGGCGAGCGCGTCGGAGATCGTGGCCGGCGCGCTGCAGGACCACGACCGCGCGCTGATCGTGGGGCGGCCCACCTTCGGCAAGTCGCTGCTGATGCAGGGCTTCCCGATGACCGACGGCTCGGCCATCGTGCTGGTGATCGGCCACGTGAACACGCCGTGCGGGCGGGTGATCCAGCGGCAGTACCGCGGCATCGGGCGGCGCGAGTACTACCGGCTGGCGCACGCGGCGCGCGACACGGTGGGCCGTCCCTCGTGCCGAACCGACCGCGGACGCACGGTGTACGGCGGCGGCGGCATCTACCCCGACGTGGTGCTCGCCCAGCCGCAGGGGGCGCCGCTCTGGCTGGCGCGCCTGGCCGAGCAGGACGTGGTGACGCGGTGGATCAACACCTGGCTGGCCGCGCACGGCGACGCGCTGGGCACGGTGGAGTCGCTCTCCGCCAGCCCGGTGCTCCCCGCCGGCGCGCTGGCCGACTTCCGCGCCTTCGCCGCGCGCCAGGGCCTCCCCGCCCCCGACGGCGCCGACGCGGACGCCCGCCTGCAGCGCGAGCTGGTCACGGCGCTCGCGGGGACGAAGTGGGGCCCCGCGGGGTATTACCGCGTGGAAGCCGTGCTCGACCCGCAGGTGCGCGAGGCCGTCGCCCAGTTCGCGCGCGCCGGAGAGATCCTGCGCGCGCCCTGAGCCCAGCCGCCGCAGCCGCAGTCGAGGAGCCGCGCGGAACTCCATCCGCGCGGCTCCCGTGCTTCCACCACCTTCGATCCACTCAGCGATGCCGCTCCCTTCGGCGATCCTCTTCTCCGTCGCGCTGACGCTGTTCAGCGCCTACCTCTCCGTCGCCGCGGACATCCCCGCGCTGCCGGCGCTGACGGTGATCGGCAGCGCCCTCTGGGTCTACTTCGACGCGCGCAAGCTGGGTTTGTCGCGGTACCGCACCGGACTGATCGGCCCCGAGGTCGCGACCATCGGCTGCCTGGGCGTGTGGATCATCGCCTTCCCGTGGTATCTCTCCGCCCGCCACAAGATCTTGCATGGCCTGCTGCCGCTGAAGGAGAGCGCCCCGCCGGAGGCGTAGCCGCAAAAACAGGCAGCAGAATGGCTGACAAGCCAGACGCGAGGCGCCTCCGCCGGAGTTGCGCGGGTGGCGCGCGGGTGGTTATCTGTTTCCGCCGGCATCCCGTCCACCGAGCCACCCGTCGCCTGCCCCCGCGGAGTCACAGTCGTGCACCATCCGCCGTCCCGCCGCCGTCCGTCGATCCCCATCTCCCGTGGCGCCGTGCGGCCCCGGCGGAGGCGCGGATGATCGCGCGCGCCGTCGGCAGCAACGTGCCGCGCAAGGACGGGGTGGCGAAGGTCACCGGCGCGGCGAAGTACATCGACGACCTCACCTTCCCCGGGATGCTGCACGGGCGGACGATCCGCACCACCATCCCGCGCGGCACCATCACCGGCGTGCGGCTGGGGTTCGACGCCTCCGCCGACGGCTTCACCGTGGTGGACCACCGCGACATCCCCGGGATGAACGCGGTGGCGA
>DASYJZ010000432.1:0-6877 GCA_035995965.1 Longimicrobium sp.
TCTGGAAGAGCGGGAGCGAGAACGCTCCCGGAGGGCGCCGGGATTGGCTCCACCGAGTAAGCGCGACGGGAGATGATCCCACCCAGGTCCCATTGCCCCGTCTTCGCCCGACGAAGCAGGCGTTGGGCTCCTCCTCCGCGACGCCGACCAGCAGATCTTCCTCGTAGAATCGCAGGTACGAGCGCGCCGGCTCCGGCAGCGAGTCGGCCGAGAAGGCCTGGTCCATGACGACGATCGTCCCAGCCGCGAAGGCTGAATCGACAGCCGGGTGACAGGTGCCGCGGCAGATGCGGAACTCGTAGGTGCCGGCGGGCAGCCCCGCATTCGGGACTGCCTGTGCTGCTGCGCATCCAGCGCCTGACATCATGGCCGCGCCTACGAGCAACAACATCCGGATGGTTGGCGAACGTCTGATCATCACGGGTCTTCGGTGATCGGGAAGTGGGCAGCCGCGGCTCGATACTGCCAACTTAAGCGCGACGTTGCCTCATGGGCAGTGATCATCGAAAAGAACGACCTCCGCAGAGCCTCGGAGACGGGGAGGATGATGCGCTGTCCTCTCGGTTCCTCTGCGTCTCTGCGTGAGACGGCCGTTGCCGTTTCCGACGTAGCAGAAGGGCCCCGGTCTCGCGCACACGCGCGCGGCGGGCATTGCCGTTTGTTTTTCCGGGTGCTATATGGGTGTGCTTCCGAGCGGGCCAGCGATGCAGGGGTTTCGCGCGGGTGAGGGGGGAGCCGCGTGCGGCGGGGAAGGGACCCGGCGGGCGGCGGCGGCAACGGTTATCTCGGCTCGGACACACATGAAGAGAGTTGTCACCACACTGGGCCTCGCGCTGCTCGCGGCCGCCGCCTCGTCGTGCCGCGGGTATTCGGCCGACGAGGGCGACGCGCCCGACCAGCCGATCGCCTTCTACCACAGCGTGCACGCCGGGCAGAACCAGATGCCCTGCATGTACTGCCATTACACCGCCGACCGCTCGGTCGACGCGGGGATCCCCAGCGTGCAGCTCTGCGTGGGGTGCCACGTGCCGGGGAGTAGCATGCCGGGCGCCGTGGCGTCGCAGGCCGCGCTCAGCTTCCCCACGGCCGAGCGCGACACGATGTGGAACCGCAACGCCAACCTGCTGGTGGACTACTGGAAGCGCGGCGAGGCCATCCCCTGGGTGCGCATCCACAAGCTCCCCGAGCACGCCAAGTTCCCGCACTTCATGCACGTGAACGCCGGCCTGCAATGCCAGACCTGCCACGGCCCGGTGCAGGAGATGAAGAAGGTCTATCAGTTCTCCTCGCTGCGGATGGGGTGGTGCATCGACTGCCACCGCGGCGACACCCCGCTCTCGGCGGGCGAAGAGGCCTCCGTGCAGCAGCGCTCGTCGTTCATCCGCCGCGTGGCCGACCTGCGGCGCGGGGGAAACGACACGCGCGGGGTGCCCGCCACCCGGCCGCGGCAGCGCGCCACCACCGACTGCGTGGCGTGCCACTACTGATGACCTGCGAAGCGAGAGATCGGGCGCCGGCGGCGATGTCCGCCGCGGGCGCTCCCCGTGCCAGGAGCAAGCATGGCTGACGGAATGAAGAGGCGCGACTTCCTCAAGGTGGTGGGGGTGTCGGGGGCGGGGGTCGCGGCCGTGGGGTGCTCCACCCAGCAGGTCGACAGGCTCATCCCCTACGTGATCCCCCCCGAGGATGTGGTCCCCGGGACGGCCACCTTCTACACCAGCACCTGCCGCGAATGCCCGGCTGGGTGCGGCATCCTGGTGGAGGCGCACGAGGGGCGCGTGACCAAGGTGGAGGGGAACCCCACCCACCCGGTCTCGCGCGGCAAAACCTGCGCGCGCGGCCAAGCCTCGGTGCAGGGCCTCTACCACCCCGACCGCTACGCCGGCCCCGTCATCGAGGAGAGCGACGTCGGCACGGCGCGCAACGTGAGCTGGAGCGTGGCCGAGCAGCAGGTGGCCGCCCAGCTCGCCGCCGCCCGCGGCTCCATCGTCTACCTGAGCGGCGCCTACACGGGGACCATGGCGCGCCTGGCGGACGAGTTCGCCGCCGCCGTCGGCGCGCGCCGCGTGACCTGGGCGCCGCTCGAGGACACGCCGCGCGGCCTGGACTTCTCCACCGCCGACCTGCTGATCGCGTTCGGCGCGGACTTCCTGGAGACCTGGGGCTCGCCGGTCGACTATGCGCACCAGTTCGCCCAGATGCACGCCTACAAGCAGGGCGGCGTGCGCGGCAAGTTCGTCTGGGTGGGCCCGCACCGCCCGCTCACCGGCCTCAACGCCGACCTCTGGCTGAGCTGCAGGCCCGGTACCGAGGCGATCGTGGCCAACGCGCTGGCCTCCGGCGACGCCTCCGGCGCGGCCGCGGCCGGCGTGGACGCCAGGAAGCTGCAGACGGCGATCGACTGGTACCGCGGCTCGCGCCGCGCGGTCGCCCTGGGGCCCGGCGCTGCGCTGCGCTCCAACGGCACCACCGCGCTCGACGCGGCCGTGGCGCGCCTCAACCGTGGCGGCGCCGCAGGCCCGGCCACGCGCCCGGCGGACGTGCGGCCCGTGGTCGAGCTGACGCAGCAGATGATGGCGGGGCAGGTGAAGGCGATCCTGATCGACGCCTCCGACCCCGTCTTCACCCTCCCGGGCGGGCTCAAGTTCGCGCAGGCGCTGAAGAAGGTGCCGGTGCGCATCTCCTTCTCCAGCTTCCCCGACGACACCGCACGGATCTGCAACTTCGTCCTCCCGCAGAACCATTTCCTGGAGAGCTGGGACGACTACGCGCCGCAGCCCGGCGTTCTGGACCTGGTGCAGCCGGCGATGCGCCCGGTGTTCAACACCCGGCAGGTGGGCGACGCGCTCCTCTCCATCGCGCAGCGGATGGGCGCCACGCTCCCCTCCGCCGGCGCGGCGAAGACCTACTACGACTACCTGGTGGCCGCCTGGGCCGGCTCCGCCTGGCGCGACGCGGTGAAGCGCGGCGGCGTGTTCGCCGGCGGCGCGACCTCGGTTGCGGCTCCGGCCGTCGCCGCTGCCGCCGCCACGCCGGCGCCCGTCGCGGCCGTGCCGGCTCCCGCATCCGGCGCGCCGACCTTCGAGGGCGACGCGAACGGCTACGCGCTGGTGGTCTACCCCAGCTACCGCTTCTACGACGGCCGCACGGCCAACCGTCCCTGGCTTCTGGAGCTGCCGGACCCAGTCACCAAGGTGCCCTGGGACATGTGGGTGGAGGTGCACCCGCGCACCGCGCAGAAGATCGGCATCAAGCAGGGCGACGTGCTGGAGGTGAAGTCGCCGCACGGCTCCATCGAGCTCCCCGCCTACGTCTGGCCCGGCGTGCGCGACGACGCCGTCGCCATCCAGATGGGGATGGGGCACGAGGGCTTCGGCCGCTGGACCGAGGGGCGCGGCGCCAACCCCATGCGGCTGCTGGGCGGCGCGGTCGACCCCGCCACTGGCGCCTTCGTCACCTACGGGACGAAGGTCACGCTCCGGCCGACGGGCGAGGGCGCGGGCCCCCGCTTCCATGGGCTGTACGAGAACGGCGTGCGCATCCAGTACGACCGCGAGGTTTCGCAGGCGATCTCGCTCGCGGCGATCCAGGGCTTCGACGCCCGCGGTCCCGGATTGATCCCGGGCCAGGAAGAGAAGATCGAGGAGCTGAAGGGGAACGGTGGCTTCAAGCCTGAGGAGACCACCACCGACCCGGCGGGCGGCTACCCGACCCCGGGGACGGAGTACGGCCAGTACGTCCCCGGCGAGACGCGCTGGGCGATGGCGGTGGACCTGGCGCGCTGCATCGGCTGCGGCGCGTGCACGGTGGCGTGCTACGCGGAGAACAACATCCCCGTGGTCGGCCCCACCGAGTTCAAGCGCGGGCGCGACCTGAGCTGGCTGCGCATCGAGCGCTACTTCGGCGTGGGGCGCGAGAACGAGGAGGCGTATACGGACGACGCCACCGACGACGTGCGCTTCCTCCCCATGCCCTGCCAGCACTGCAACAACGCGCCGTGCGAGCCGGTCTGCCCCGTGTACGCGGCGTACCACACGCCCGACGGGCTGAACGGTCAGGTCTACAACCGCTGCGTGGGCACGCGCTACTGCGCCAACAACTGCCCCTACAAGGTGCGCGTGTTCAACTGGTTCACCTACGAGTTCGCCGAGCCGCTGAACTGGCAGCTGAACCCCGACGTGACGGTGCGCGAGAAGGGCGTGATGGAGAAGTGCACCTTCTGCGTGCAGCGCATCCACGAGGGCGAGCGGAAGGCGGCGGCCGAGCAGCGGCACGTGCGCGACGGCGAGGTGGTTCCCGCCTGCGTGCAGGCCTGCCCGACGGAGGTGTTCGTCTTCGGCAACATCCGCGACCCGGAGAGCGCGGTGGCGCGCGCGGCCACCACCAACCGCGGCTACCGCGCGCTGCAGGAGCTCAACACGCAGCCGGCGGTGGTCTACCTGAAGAAGGTCACGCTGCACGAGCCGCGGAACTCGTCCGACGCGGCCGAGGCCACGGCCGAGATGGGCGGCACCGAGCACACGCCGCAGGCGGGCGCACAGCCGGGAGGGCACTGAGATGGCGACCGAGACCCCGACCCAGACCGTGATCCGGTCGTCCTTCCACCCGGACGTCGAGAACTACGAGCAGGTCAACCGCGACGCCGACCGGCTGCTCACCAAGCCCGGGAAGGGCTACCTGGCGCTGCTCGGCACGGCGATCGGGCTGGTGCTGCTGATGGTGGTGGCCGAGCTGCACAACGTGTGGTTCGGCCTGGGGATGAGCGGCCTCACCAACCCGGTGGGGTGGGGCGTGTACATCACCACCTTCGTGTTCTGGGTCGGCATCGGCCACGCGGGGACGCTGATCTCCGCCATCCTCTACCTGTTCCGGGCGCCCTGGCGGCAGTCCATCTACCGCTTCGCCGAGGCGATGACGGTGTTCGCGGTGCTCACCGCGGCACTCTTCCCGATCATCCACATCGGGCGCCCCTGGTTCTTCTACTGGCTGCTGCCGCTCCCCAGCCAGCGGCACCTCTGGCCGAACTTCCGCTCGCCGCTGCTCTGGGACGTGTTCGCGGTGACCACGTACCTCACGGTGAGCTCGGTCTTCTTCTACATCGGCCTGATCCCCGACATCGCCGCGGCGCGCGACACGGCGGTGAACCCGATGCGCAAGCGGGTCTACACCATCCTCTCGCTGGGGTGGAAGGGCACCGACCGCGAGTGGAGGCACTTCACCCGGGCGTACATGTTCCTGGCCGCCCTGGCCACGCCGCTGGTGCTCTCGGTGCACTCGGTGGTGTCGTGGGACTTCGCGGTGTCGATCGTCCCCGGGTGGCACACCACCATCTTCGCCCCCTACTTCGTCGCCGGGGCGATCCTCTCCGGCGTGGCGATGGTGGTCACGCTGATGGTGCCGGTGCACCGCATCTTCGGGCTGGGGGCGTACTTCACCCCCACGCACTACGACCGGCTGGCCAAGCTCCTCCTGCTCACCTCCCTGATCGTGGGGTACGCGTACGGGATGGAGTACTTCATGGCCTGGTACTCGGGCGAGCTGTTCGAGCGCGACGTGTTCTGGGACCGCGTGACGGGGCAGTACTGGTGGGGCGGGTGGTCGATGATCACCTTCAACGCCTTCGTCCCGCAGCTGCTGTGGATCCCGCGGATCCGGCGCAACCTGAACGCCTTCTTCCTGATCTCGATCTTCGTGAACATCGGGATGTGGTGGGAGCGCTTCGTGATCATCGTGCCGAGCCTGGCCCACAGCTACGAGCCCTGGAAGTTCATGAACTACCACCTCACCTGGGTGGAGGCGAGCATCCTCCTGGGGAGCTTCGGGTGGTTCTTCATGTGGTTCCTGCTCTTCCTGCGCTACCTGCCGGGGCTCTCGATCGCCGAGATCAAGGAGGTGCTGCCGCCGCCGATGAAGCGCCACGACCCGGCGGAGCACATGGAGCAGATCGACGCCTCGGGTCCGGCGGGGCTGCTCCCGACCGGATACTTCGACCACGCGGCCAGCCGATGAGCAAGCTTCGCACGGGCGTGCTGGGCGTCTTCCCGCACCTGGACACCGCGACCGACGCGATCCGGGCGCTGAAGAAGCACGGCTACGAGCTGACGGTGTACGCGCCCACGCCGCGCCACGAGATCGAGGAGGCGATGGAGACGCCGGAGAGCCCGGTGCGCATCTTCACCCTCACCGGCGCCTTCACCGGCACGGCGGCGGGAACGGCGCTGGCGACCTGGACCTCCATCGACTGGCCGCTGATCGTGGGCGGCAAGGAGATCGTGTCGCTGCCGGCCTTCAGCGTGATCATGTTCGAGCTGACCATCCTGATCGGCGCCCTGTCGACGGTGGCGGGGCTCTTCCTCCTGGCCCGGCTCCCGCACGTGGGGCCGCAGGAGGCGCCGATGTACCATCCCTCGTTCACGGGCGGGAACTTCGGCGTGTTCGCGCACGCCCCGCGCGACCGCTACGACGAGGTGCAACGGATCCTCTCCGACGCGGGGAGCGAGGAGGTGCTGGTTGACCACCGCTAAGAGGCTGGCACTCGCGGCGCTGGCGTGCACGGTGCTGCCGGCGTGCACCGACTGGGCCGGCTACGACCTGGACGTGGCGTCGGGGAAGGTGCCGCAGCTCGCCAACATGCGGCGCAGCGTGATCCCCGACCCCTACGCCATGCCGCGCCTCCCCGCGCCGCACAGCATCCCGTCGATCAGCCCGATGGGCGACCTGCCCGCGCACTTCACCAGCGCGCAGTTGGACAGCGTGGCGCCCACGCTCGCGAACCCGTACGCCGGCGGCGCACCGCAGGCCGTGCTGGCGCGCGGCGCGCTGGAGTTCAACCGCAACTGCATGGTCTGCCACGGCCCGCAGGGGGCGGGGAACGGCC